>DATAPM010000356.1:0-5892 GCA_036265225.1 Vulcanimicrobiaceae bacterium | reverse complement strand
CAGAACTCGGCATAGGCCGACTGAAACAGAAGAAAGTTGGAGAGCCGCAGCTCGCCGCCGGCGCGCAGGATCAGATCGGGATCGGGAAGGCCCGCAGTGTAGAGCCGGCTTGCGAGCGCGCTTTCGTCGATGGAGGCCGCCTCGCGCCGTCCGGCGCGAACCTCGTCGATCAGCGCGCGAACCGCGTCGCCGATCTCGCGGCGTCCGCCGTAGTCGATCGCGAGATTGAGCACCAGGCCGTCGTTTTCCGCGGTCTCCTCGACCAGGCTTTGCAGAGCGCGCAGCGTCGGGGCTGGAAGGCGTTCGGTTCGGCCGCAGAGGCGCACGCGAAAACCTTCCTTCGCTAGGCGACGCAGTTCGTGCCGCGCGGCATGCGCGCAGAGCCGCATCAAGATGCCGATTTCACCGTTGGGCCGGTTCCAGTTCTCTTCCGAAAACGCGTAGGCCGTTACCACGCGCACGCCGGCCGCGCGTGCCGCAAGCAGCGTGCGCCGGAGCGCGGTTACGCCGCGGCGATAGCCGCAGGCAACCGGTAAACCGCGTTCGGTCGCCCAACGGCGATTGCCGTCCATGATGATCGCAATGTGTTGCGGGATCAAGTCGTCGCCAGCCTCGCTGCCGCGGCGGCTTCGCGCGAACGCTCGTGAACGTCGCGTACGACGCTTTCGAGCTCGTCAATGTAGGCGAGAAATCGCTGCCGGCCGCGTTTGGTGATCCGGTAGACCGTCTGCGGCCGCCCCGAGCCTCGCAGTTTCTCCGTCGTTACGATCCCGAGTTCGGCCAGCGCGTGGACGTGCCGGTTGAGATTGCCGTCGGAGAGGTCGCAAGCTCCCTGCAGCTCGGTGAAGCTCAGGCCTTTCGGATGCGCGATCAGACAGGTACAGATCGCCAGCCGGCCGCGCTCGTGAAAGATGCGTTCCAATCCGGGATAGGAGAAGGGCGCTTCGCGAGCGTCACTCATGCTCCGCGCTCCCGCCAGACGAGCCAGCCAATCGCGATCTGTCCGGCGCCGAAACCCAACGGCATCACCCACCACTCCAGCGCCACGTTTTGCAGCGGCGAAATCAAGAATAGTCCGGCGAGAATTGCAAAGACAAGTGTAACGGCCATGGCGGAGTCCGGGATCGCTCCGCGCGAAGCGAAGAGACCGATCGAATAGAGCGCGAACCACGCGCCGGGAAGCAGCGCGTACATCGAGTGCGTGATGAGCGCTGCCGTTAGCAGCCCGCCGAGCACGACGCTGGGCGCGATCGATCGCGCCGCCGAACGAAAGCGGCTCACCGCCCCGGGGCGGCGATTTTGCAACGCCCAAATTGCCACCGCTCCGTAGTTCAGCGCGAGGCCGACGGCAAGACAGATCATCCAAATCTCGACGTAGCGATGGAATGCATCGCTTGCTTTGGGAAACGGTTCGAGCTGCAGCTGTATGAAGCCGGCCGCGAGCGCGGCAAGTCCGCTGGCAACGGCGGCCGGCGCGGAATAACCTTCGAAACGTTGAACGGCGGCTAGGCGATCCCGCACCTCTTCAAGGTCGGAGATGGCGCGTTCCAGCTCCATGCTGCCGTGTCTCATGTCGTTCTTTCCGCCGTTCGAGGGGCTTTGCAAGACAAAGTGTATTTGCTTTGTATCACAAAGTATCATGAATTGCAATCCTCCTCAAGGTCGGCTCAAGCCGGCGATGGAACGGAAGATTGCATGAAGCGTGTACGTTTTACCGGCTACGGACTTTGCCTCACGTTCGCGGCTGCCGCATTGGCGGGATGCAGCGCTGCGCCAAGCGGAGGGCCGGGCTTGTTGCCGCAGAGTGTTTCTGCCTCGACTCCAGCAGCCGGCGGCGGCGCGCTGCTCTACGTCACGGACACGGTAACCAGCGACGTCTACGTCTTCTCGTATCCCAAAGGCAAGTTAAAACAGACGCTCACGGGCTTTACGGATCCCGCGGGTGAGTGCGCCGATGGGCAAGGCAACGTGTTTATCGCCAACACCGGCGGCAGCAATATCGTCGAATACGCGCATGGCGGAAGCACGCCGATCGCTACGCTCAAGGATCCGGGTTTCTTCCCGATCGGCTGTTCGGTCAACCCGCTGACCGGCGATCTCGCCGTTACTAACTTCTCCGCCAGCAGCAGCGGACAAGGGAACGTCGTTGTCTATCGCCACGCGAAGGGACGGCCGCGCGGTAACTACACCGACTCGAACGTCAATCAAATGCTGCTCTGCGGTTACGACGCGCAGGGCAATCTCTTCATCTCCGGCCAAACGGCGGGGAGTGCCTCGGCCTTTGCCGAGCTGCCTAAGGGCGCCAGCAAACTCGTCGACCTCACGCTCGACCAGCCGATCCAAAGCGCCGGTGGCGTGCAGTGGGACGGAAAGTACGTCGCCATCGGCGACCAATCGACCAACACCATCTATCAGTTCAGCTTCAATGGGACGCAAGGCCAAAAGATGGGATCGACGACGTTGGGCGGCGCCACGGAAGTCTTCCAGTTTTGGATCGACGGTAAGAAGGTTGTGGGTCCCGACACCTATGGATCCGACGTCGGCGTTTGGAGTTATCCGGGCGGCGGCTCGCCGCTGAAAAAAATTGGCGGACTGTACGTTCCTTTGGGCACGGTAGTTAGCCGCGCGAAGTAACCAGGGAAACGTTAACCTGGCTCTCGAGGGCCGGCGCAGGAAATAAAACGAGTCTAAAACTACCTACGAAGGTAGTGCGCCTGTTAATCATAGCCGGGCTTGCGGTGGCCTTTGGGGGCTGTACGCACAGCGACTTTGACCCTAACGTGATCGTACTCAATCCGCGCGGCACGAGCTCCAGCCCCGCCCCGCAGCCGATTACCAAGTCGTTCACACTTTTTGCGGTTGAAGACGGCTATACCGGAGAGTTCACCGCCGACACGATCAAGGGTAACTGTTGGGTCGTGCAGACGCCGGTCAGTACGGGCGGAGCTTGGACGGTCGTTCCTCAAGGAACGACGTGTGACAAGCTCGATACGGAGCAGATCCTAGTCAAGGATCAAAAGGGGAACTCCGCCACTACCTTTATCCGCTCGGTAAAAGGCAAAGGCAGCGGCTCTTAGCCCCGGAGCGTCGCGCGGCGCCTAGCCTACGGCGCCTTCCATCTCCATCTTGACGAGGCGATTGAGCTCGATGGCGTACTCCATCGGCAGTTCCTTGACGAAGAAGTCGAAGAAGCCGTTGACGATCATCGCCGTGGCGTCGGCTTCGCTCAGCCCGCGGCTCATCGCGTAGAAGAGTTGCTCTTCACCGATCTTGCTCACGCTGGCTTCGTGCTCGACGGTCGAGCGCTGCTCGTGGATCTTCATCGTCGGCTTGGTGTCGCTCGACGACTCCTCGTCCATGATGAGCGCGTCGCAGCGAACGCGCGTCTTGGCGCCAACCGCGCCGGCGTGCACTTCGACGAGGCCGCGATAGGTCGTCTTACCGCCGTGCGCGCTGACGCTCTTATTCGTTACCACCGACGTCGTGCGCGGCGCAACGTGAATGACTTTTGCACCGGCGTCTTGATGCTGTCCCTCGCCGGCAAAGGCCATCGAGAGAATCTCGCCGCGCGCCCCTTCGCCCATCAAATAAATTGAAGGGTACTTCATCGTCAACCGCGAGCCGATGTTGCCGTCGACCCATTCCACCGTGGCGTTGGCGTGAGCGACGGCGCGCTTGGTGACGAGGTTAAAGATGTTTCGATACCAGTTTTGGATGGTGGTATATCGAATGCGGGCGCCTTCGAGCGCTATTAGTTCGACCACCGCAGAATGCAACGACGAAGTCGAGAACTTCGGAGCGGTGCAGCCCTCGATGTAATGTACCTTGGAGCCCTTGTCGGCGATGATGAGCGTGCGCTCGAACTGACCCATGTTCTCGGCATTGATCCGGAAATAGGCCTGGAGCGGCATCGCCACTTCGACGCCCGGCGGCACGTAAATGAACGAGCCACCCGACCAAACTGCCGAGTTAAGCGCCGAAAACTTATTGTCGCCCGGTGGAATGACCGTCGCGAAATACTTCTGGACGATCTCGGGGTACTGCTTTACCGCGGTGTCCATGTCGCAGAAGAGCACGCCCTGTTCGTCCAACGCCTTGCTCGTGCTGTGATAGACGACCTCGGATTCGTACTGCGCCGATACGCCGGCGAGGAACTTACGCTCGGCTTCGGGGATGCCGAGGCGGTCGAATGTACGCTTGATATCGTCGGGCACGTCGTCCCACGAGCGTTCCGTTTGGTCGGTCGACTTCACGAAGTAGTGAATGTCGCCAAAGTCGATCTCGCCGAGCCGGGCCGTGTCGCCCCATGCCGGCATCGGCTTTTCTAGGAAGAGCTCGTACGCCTTGATTCTGAAGTCGTGCATCCAAGCGGGCTCCTGCTTCATCGCGCTGATCCGCTCGACGATGTCGCGGGTTAGGCCCTTATCCGACTTAAAGACGTAATTTTCGGGGTCGTGAAAGCCGTGCCGATACTCCTCGATCAGGTCGGAGGGCGAGACGGCGGCTTGGACGTTTACTGCCATTGCGTAACTGAGCGTACCCCCGGGGACGGATATAGTCAAGATAGTAAAGTGCGAGCTTGCTTTTCCCTAAAAGAGGGCGTTCCCGCCAAGCTCTTTACAGCAGGGGGTCCAGGGGGTATGATACCCCCCGGTCTCTTTTCGACCGGGACCACGGTTCTGGGGAGGGCGCGCCCTTACGCGCCATCGCGGCGAGTCGCCCGCGCACCGCTAAAAGCGCCAGCACGAGCTCGCCGATAGGTCGGGGGAGGGGCTGCACTGCAGCCGCCAGCCGACGAAGTCCGGAGGTGGGATTCCTCAAGGTCAAGGAGACCTAGAAAAAATTGAAGGCACTCGGCAGGCACATCGTGTGCGAGCTATCGGGCTGTCGCCCCTCGTTGCTTTCCGATATTAACGGCATCGCGGCTATGATGATCGCCGCCGCGAAGGCCGCCCGCGCGACTATTATGGAAAGCGCTTTCCATCGTTTTGAGCCGCAGGGTGTCTCCGGCACGGTCATTCTGGCCGAGTCGCACCTCTCGATCCATACTTGGCCCGAGAAGGGCTACGCCGCGATGGACTTTTACACGTGCGGCGACCATACCGACCCTTGGCTCGCTTGCGAGTATGCGGCTCAGACTCTCGGCGCGACCAGCGTTTTAGCGACCGAGCTCAAGCGTGGCATCGAGAAGAGCGACGGCGATTTCACGCACGTACTGACGGGTAACCACGACGTGCGCGTGCTTACCGCATAGCCGGCAAACGTTTCCTTAACCGCCATCATCAGCAATTATCATCTTTGCGGACGCGCGAATTCGGCAGGCGCGCCGCGTTCGCCGTCCAATTCTGTCAGTGTAATTTTCTAAGCTCTCTCGATCGAGGTAAACACGACTTTCATGCGCCTATCCACTTTTCGAACCGGGTTGCTCGCGGCGATTGCGGTTGCGTTGGCGTCCTGTTCGAACAACGGCATGACGCCGTCGTATTCTCCTACCGTCTCGCAGCCTGAAGCTGCGCCGGTTTCGCAAGCCATGCCCGACGCGCAAGCCGCTGGAAAGGCCGGGGCGCAAGACGATGCGCGGGCCGGCGCGGAAGACGACGCGCAGACCACGGCCGGCCCCGATGCCGGTGCTGCGATGTCTCCCGATCTCACGACGTGCGCGACGAGCCCGCCGCAATACCATTGGATCTTTAAGGGCGCGTGCGGCAGCTTCACGCTGAAGCCCACAGGTGGCAGCTTTTCACTGGGAACTTACGAGAGCATCTCGGTTAAGGGCTCCCTGGGCTGGAATACCGTGAAGACTCAAGCCAAGGTCTACGTTTCCGATGCGACCGGCAACGGCGACATTACGAAGTCTAAGGGCAAGAGCTTTCTCAAGTACAACGGCAAAGG
>DATAPM010000355.1:0-8991 GCA_036265225.1 Vulcanimicrobiaceae bacterium | reverse complement strand
CGCGCTGCGAAACGCCGGCGATTCTTTGCGCGCGTGCTTGCGCCTTGCGCTCTTCCCCCACGGCAAAAGGCCGCAAGTCCTCGAAAATCCGTTCGCCGTAAGGCGAAACCGGCGCAACCGCAGCTCTCAGCCATTCGAACTCGAGAACGTGCGCCGCTGCGCCGTCAAGGAGACCGAAGACTTTCATGCGACCGCGCTTCCCCGGTAGACATCGTAGGTCGGCAGCCCCGTTGCCGCGGCAACGGCGCTGCGAAAGTTCTGCGGCTCGAAGCTGCGCTCGGGCCCGATCGATGCGACGGTTGCCGCGATAACGTGCAACGGGCGCCGGCAACGGATACTTAGTCGCGCGAGCGTCTCGCGAGCAGCCTTTCCGCTCAGCGCGATCTGCGTCGGATCGCGCACCACGATCTGCCGCGATTCGCCGGCAGCGAGAAGCCTCGCAACCCGCGCGGCCGTTAGCGCGCCCTCGATTTCGAGCGCCGCAGCGCCGTCGTCAAAGCGCGGTATGGCCAGACGCGCCGCAAGTCCGGCCACTTCGTCAACCGCTTCGTCTTGAGTTTGCGCGCCGGCGGCACCGCAGGCTACGACGATGGCTCCGTCGGAACCGGCGATTGCCGCGATACGGTCGATCGCCCCGTCGACGATGAGCAAATCGCTGGCCGTGCCGAGCTCGGCGAGGACTTCGCGCAAGCCCGCAGCCGTCGGTGGACCGACGAGATCGTAGAAACCAGGCAGTTCGGTGCGAGCGTAAAGCAGCGCTCCGGCCGCCGTACGCAGCTGCGACAGCTTCAAGATGCGGCAGGCCGGCGTGCGCGGCAATGCGCCGCGTGCGGTTGCGAAAATCGTTTGCGGCTGCAGCCAAAGGCGCGGCTTTGGAACGCCGGCGCCCAACGCTTCTTCGCTGTCGCGCCCGATCGAGGCGAGCGCCGTGCGCAGACCGCGCGCGCAAGCGGCGTTGTAGATCGCGCGAAGCGTCGTCGTCTTCCCGGCATTACGACCGGCACCGACCACGAAGATCGTGCGCGCGCCGCCTTCTTGCGCGAGAAGAAGCAGCTCGCTGCCCGCGTCACCCGCGAACGAGCCGTTACCCGACACGCAACGCCTTGAGCACCGCGAACAGAACGCCGGTCAGTGCCAGTAAGAGTCCGCCGATAAATGCCGCGCGCTGCTCGGCGACTTTCCCGAGCCAGCGTCCAACCGTTAGGCCAAGAGTCGTCGAGGTGATCGATACGGCGAAGATCACCGCCAGCGAAATCGCCAGCGGCACGCCGATGTACAAGATAGAGAAGCCGACGCCCAGCGAATCGAGGCTGATCGCCATCGAGGCAATCAACAATCCGGGTCCACTCGACAGATCGAGGCGGCTGCTGCCGCCGAGCTGCGTGAAGCTCTCGCGCATCATGTAGATGCCCACGGCGACGAGGGCTCCGAAACCCATGTATCCGGCGTAGTCGCCGATGAACCGCCCGGCCGCCGCTCCGAGTCCGGCGCCGATAAGATTCATGATGATCTCGGCCGACGCGAAAGCGATGCCGATCCGAATCATGCGGCGGCGCGGCGCGCCGCGAACGCCGACGCCGACCGCCACGGCGAACACGTCGAGCGCGAGCGCAATCGCCACGACGAGGATCTTGAAGAACGACGCGCCCATGGGCACGCTTTGCGCGATGCGTTGGTGAAGCTTCCTGCATGAGGCATCCGCCGCCGGGCCCATTTTTTTTGATCGCTACGCTAGCGCTGCTCGCGGCGGTCGTCGCACCGGTCCTCGCGGTAATCGCGGCTCTACCGCCGGCGCAGGCATTAGAGACCTTTGCCGCCGCAGGCGGAGACGCGCTCCGGGTCTCGGCCATCGCCTCCGCGGGAGCGACGCTCGTCGCCACGCTGCTCGGGGTTCCGGCTGGCTATTACCTATCGCGCTGTTCGTCGCGCACGCGCGGCGCGGCGTTGTTTTTGCTCGCGCTCCCGCTCGCGTTCCCGCCCGTCGCCTCGGGATTGATGCTTATCTACCTCTTGGGCAGTAACGCGCCGCTGGGGGGCTGGCTCGCCTCGGTGGGGCTCACCGTCCCCGATTCGCTACTGGGCGTCGGCGTAGCCGAGTTCTTTGTTTCCGGATCCTTCGTAGCCATCGCCGCAACGGCCGCGTTCGCCGGCCTCGATCCGATCTACGCCGATGCCGCTAGAACGCTCGGGGCCAGCGAAGGCCGCATCTTTTGGCGCGTAGCACTGCCGGCCGCCGCCGGAGGCATCGCGGCGGGCATCGCATTCGCTTGGCTGCGGGCCATCGGCGAGTACGGCGCCACGAGCATCGTTGCATATCATCCTACCTCGCTGCCCATCGCGCTGTACGTCGCGCTTTCGGCGTCGGGCGTTAGGGAGGCGCTCGCTCTATGTTACGGTTTCATCGTCCTGGCTGCCGTCGTGCTCGCCGCCGCCTGGGTTCTCCGGCGAGGCGTCGTGCACTAGATTCCCGAAAGGCGGCGCGTGCTCCAGAAGAATTTCTATTTCCTCGCGCGGCGTTTCGTAGCGGGGGAAAGCATCGATTCTGCCATCGCAGCGGTGCGCGCGCTCAACTCCGCGGGCATGTCGGCCACCCTCGACTTCCTGGGCGAGGACGTTTTCGAGCGCGCAGCGGCAGTGCGCACGCGCGACGTCTATCTGGAAATGCTCGACGCCATCCGCGCGAGCGGCATCGACTCTAACGTTTCGGTAAAGCTGACCGCGATCGGACTGCTGATCGACGAGCATTTTGCCGTTGAGAATCTTCGCTCCATCGTCGATCGCGCGGCGAGCAATCCCGATCCGTTCGTGCGCATCGACATGGAGGGCTCCGCGGTCACCGAGGCAACGCTGCGCGTCTTCGAGCGGGTCTTCGCCGGCGCCAAGAACGTCGGGCCGGTCCTGCAAGCGTACCTGAAGCGCACGGCCGGCGACGTGGACCGGGCAATCGCCTTGGGAGCGCGAGTCCGCCTCTGCAAGGGCGCCTACAACGAACCGCCCGAGATCGCATATCAAGATATGTCCGAGATACGCCGGAACTATTTGGACCTGGCCCACCGGTTGTTGGCGCACGGCGTCTATCCGGGGATCGCCACCCACGACCGGCGCCTGATCGCGGCGGTCAAAGCGTTTGTCGCCGAGCGCGGAATTACCAACGATCGCTTTGAGTTTCAAATGCTTTACGGATGCCGGCCACGGGTTCAGCGCGAGATCGTTGCGCATGGCTACCGCTTGCGCATTTACGTGCCATTCGGAACGCACTGGGCCGGATATTTTTACCGTCGCGTCTTGGAACGGCGCGAGAACGCGCTCTTCGCGCTCTCGTCAATCTTTTCGCGCTGATGCGGCGGTAGTGCGCGCGGTCGTGCAGCGCGTCGCGCGCGCCGTCGTTCGCGTCAACGACCGATTGGTCGGGGCCATCGACGCCGGTCTGGCGGTACTGGTCAGCGTCGGCGTAGACGACGACGAGAGCGACGCGCACGCGATGTCGGAAAAAATCGGCGGCTTGCGAATCTTCAACGACGAGGACGGCAAGATGAATCGTTCGATCGAGGAGACTCGCGGCGCGATCTTACTCGTGTCGCAGTTTACGCTGCACGGCGACGTGCGGCGTGGGCGGCGCCCTTCGTTTGTCGCGGCGGCGAAAGAGCCGGCCGCGCGTACCCTCTACGAACTGGTCGGCAGCGACTTGGAACGTCGCGGGCTTCACGTTGCCTACGGCGAGTTCGGCGCCTCGATGGAAGTCGAAATCCTCAACTGTGGGCCGGTAACGATTCTACTCGATACCAAACGCGTTTTTTAGGCTTTTTCGTCTCATTAAGCAAGCGAGCGCTAGTCTGATTTAATGACTTCTCACCCCGACTCAACCTTGCTAACCAAACTTTCCGGCCCCCTTGTGCGTTGTAGTAAGTAGAAACTCTGCCGCCTTGTTGGGCGGCGCAAGGAACAATAGGTGAAAGAAAAAATGCCAGGGAACGAACAGAATTCGCGCGGCGGCGGAATGTCCGTCAGAGAAGCCGGCCAAAAAGGCGGCGAGACGGTCAAGAATAAGTACGGCGCGCAGTTCTACGAAGAGATCGGTCGTAAGGGCGGACTAGCAACGAAGCACGCCCATGGCCACGAATTCTACGAGCAGATTGGCAAGAAGGGCGGAAAGAAAGGCGGCGAAGCCACGCGTGACCGCTATGGACCCAACTTCTACGAGCGCATCGGACAAAAAGGTGGCCAGAAAGTCAAACAACTCATCGAAGAGGGCAAGCGCGCCGCAGCAGAAAAGCGCGCGAGCTAAGTCTGCGAGGCTTGGGCTTCACCTAAGCCTCTGGGTTCTTCTATTCGTCTCGGTCGGCGTGGGAAGTGCTGTCGCATACCCCACACCCCCTACGCCGATACCGAAACCGACACCGACGTTAACGCCTCCCCCCACCGACGTCTTGCCGTTTGACTCGACGCTAGTCTTCGTGTTGGACGACGCGATTTCGTCAAAGGCGTCGAAGACGGGACAACTCGTTCGCGTGCACCTCAAGGATGCGCTAGTCGTTGGCGGTTACGTGGTCGCGCCGGCCGGTACGCCCGCGCAAGTTCGAATCGTCGACACGTCGTCTGCCGACATCGCCGATACGTACGGTTTTGTCGACATCTTCTTCGAGCCGCTAGCTCTCCCCGACGGGCGCAGCCTTCCGCTGCGCGCGCCGATATCGCGTTTGGAGCCGCATCGCTCCTCAGGTCACGAATCTACCGTTGCCACCGAGGACACCGTCGGCGACATCTTCGTGCCGTACTACTCGTTCTATCAGATTTTCCGGCAGGGCAAGAACTTCGTCCTCAATCCGGGGTCGGAGATTCCGGGGCGCACGGAAGCCACGCTCTCGGTGCGGCCCAACGGAAGCATCGCGATCGTCACTCCGCGTCCGCTCTCGGCGGCCGGCGACCCCCCGACCTCCTCTTTTCCGGTGACGCCAATGGCCACGCCGATTGGCGGCGAGCTTTCGCCGCACGGCAACTCACGGCCGCTCGCGCCGGCGACGACACCGTCCCCCTCGCCTTCACCCTCACCCTCAGCCACGGCCTCGACCAAGCCTTAGGCGCGATGCTTTCGGTCGCGCCGTCCCGAAGTGGTGCGCAGAAAGTGAGGTCGACCCGTGTTTATCCGCCTTATTTGTGCGCTCGCACTCGTTTGTTTTTCGGGTAGCGCCGCGATCGCAGCCGCTCCTGCGCCTAAAGCGACGCTCTCCCCGCAGCCGCAGGGCGCCGAGGTCGCCTTCGTTCAGAGCATCCAAAAAGATTTGAACGCGCGGTTCCCGACGGCAGCCGACGCCGAGAAGGCCGGATACTTCCGTTTTGGCAACGAGGACGAAGACGGCGCGATCAGCTACGCTAACCTCCACTGGCAGAGCGGCGATCCACAGCATCCGAGCCAGCTCTGGTACGACGCTCGCGGAAACTTACTGGGTGCCGATTTTTCGGTGCTGCAAAGCAGCTCGGCGCAGCCGCCGGCGATCTGGGGCGTCAACTACCTCCGCTGGGTCTCATTTCGCGAACACATGCACTATATTCTCAACGGGCCCAACGGTAAGGAGATCTACGGTGCCCTCAAAGCCAAGAAGTTCTCCGACGCCGGAGGCAGCGTCGACAACCCGCAGCCGGAAACGCTCGTTAAATTGGGCATCGCGAAAAACGTTGCCGAAGTCAAGCGCGTCTTTCTCTTTCCCTCATTGTGGGATTTGATCGTGTGGGTCAAACCCAACCCCAGCGGTGCTTTCGCCGATAAAAATCCGCTGGTCACGCCCAGCGCCGGCGCGGCTAAGGATTCGATGTAGCGACGAAGCTATTTCTTTGGAACGCAGTAGTCTTCCGCAGCGGTGTAGGCAATGTCGACGGCGTTGCCTTCCGATTGCGCGATGACGTCGCGCTGGCCGTTGAAGCGCAAGTAGCTTTTGATCGTGCGCGCATCCGCCGGTGCGGCCATCTCCCGCGGGTTGAAGCCGCCGAGTGCCGGGTTCACGCGATAGATCGGGTAGTCGAGCATCGAGCGGTACAGGTTCTGCAGGTCGATCGATAGCTGCCGCTGCTTGTTGTAGGCCGTCTGCAGCTCTTCGGCCGCGGTGTGGATGTCGGCGGCCGCGGTCGTATCGGTGGTGAGCTTCGAACCCTCGCGCAGCAGGTTGATCTCTTGCTGGATTTGCGCAAGCGAGGTGTTGAGTTCCGTTTCTTGTTTGAGCAGCGCGTCGCGGGCGTGCACGAACCGCTCGACATAATCGGGATAGTCGAACGACGTGTCGGCGTTATCGAGCGAAACGCTAACGCGATCGAGGGTACGGTCGTTGGCCAGCATCGGAACGAGCGCGCCGTTGAAATGATCGGCTAGCGAGTTGCAATACGGTGACGAGATCACCGTAATGATCGTCTTTGGGGCGGTGGGCGCGCTGGGCGAGGGTGACGGTGCGGGGAGGGTTACCGCAACGATCGCGGCGACGAGAATCGGATTCGACATAGTATTGAACGGCCGAAACTATTCGTTCGTCCAATAATCCTTGAGGGCCTTGCCTCGCGAAGGATGGCGGAGCTTGCGCAGCGCCTTTGCCTCGATCTGACGAATGCGCTCGCGCGTAACGCCGAACTCTTGGCCGACCTCCTCGAGCGTGCGCTGGTGGCCGTCTTCCAGACCAAAGCGTAAGACCAGCACCTTGCGCTCCCGCTCGGTCAAGTTCTGCAGCACGTCCTGCATCTTTTCCTTGAGCAGCATCACCGAGGCGGCTTCGGCCGGAGCGACCGCTTCCTGATCCTCGATAAAGTCGCCCAAGTGCGAGTCCTCTTCTTCGCCGATGGGGGTTTCCAGCGATATCGGTTCTTGCGAGATTTTCATGACCTCGCGAACCTTTTCGGGCGTCAATCCCATTGCGGTCGCAATTTCTTCGACGGCCGGTTCGCGCCCGAGCTCTTGCAGCAACTGACGCGAGACTTTGATCAGCCGGTTGATGGTCTCGACCATGTGCACCGGTATGCGAATCGTTCGCGCCTGATCGGCGAGCGCGCGGGTGATGGCTTGACGAATCCACCAGGTAGCGTACGTCGAAAACTTATAGCCCTTACGATAGTCGAACTTTTCGACCGCTCGGATGAGGCCGAGATTGCCCTCCTGGATCAGGTCCAAAAAGAGCATGCCGCGACCGACGTACTTCTTGGCGATGGATACGACGAGTCGAAGGTTGGCCTCGGTTAACTGCCGCTTAGCCTCCTCGCCGCCGTCCACGATCTTCCAATCGGCCGAACCATCCCGCCCCTGCTCGAGCTCTCCGGCTTCGATGCGCATCGCCAGCGACTTCTCTTGCTCCATCGAGAGCAGCGGAACTCGCCCGATCTCTTTGAGATACATCCGGACCGGGTCGTCCAGCGAGAGACCGTCGGCGATCGTCTCCTCGACCTCTTCCCCGCGCTCGGCTTCGGGCTTCTCGTCCTTCTGCTCGTCGACGATCTCGATGCCTGCGGTGGTAATCTCTTCGAAGAATTCCTCGAGCTGCTCGGGGCTAATCTCCTCGAGAACGTCGAAGGCGCTGTTGATCTCTTCATAGGTCAGCGATCCTTGGCTCTTACCGCGCGCGATGAGCCGCTTTTTTAGCTCCTCGAGCGTGACCGCCGGCGCTGGTTCGGCGACGGTCGCCGAGCCTCTCTTACGTGCCATTGCTTTTTTCTTTCACCTCCCTTCGTTAATCGTCCTTATCGTTTCAATTTCGCGACGAGCGCTTCGAACTCACCGCGCAGTTCTTCGGGGACCGCCTCGCCAGCGGCGAGCCGCACATCGATCAGGTCCGAAAGTTCCCGATAGCGGCGGCGCTCGTCTTCCTGATGCTGCCGGTCCACCACCCGTTCCAAATGTGCGCGCCGTTCCTGAGAATCGCCGTACCGCACCGCCGAGCTGCGATCGCGCCGCCCCAGCTCGGCGAGCAGGTCCAGCGCTCGCTGATCCTCCGCGAAAAGTCCGAAGACGTCCGCGGTCGTAAACAGCGCACCGGCCGCCTCGACCATCCTTTCGTAGATTCGCCGGTAGACCTCATTGCGAAAGCGCGACGATTCGATGCGGCTTCCGTATTCGGTACCGAGCGAGGGCTCTTCGAGAAGAATCCCCACTACCTCACGTTCGAACGAAAGGGGTTCAACCGAGGTGGCGGTGTATCGGGTGTCCGCGAGCGGCGCCCGCGTGCGCGGCGCAAAGTTTGCGCTGTCACCGAGGAACCGGCTATTCCGAAGGTCGTCCGCGCTCACCTGCAACCGCCCCGCGATGTAAACGCGCCAGCGGTCCCATTCCTCTCGCGGCGCCAAACGCCGGATCACCACTTCGGCCTTCGACGCCACCCGCGCGGGTGAATCGAAGCCCGCGCGAAGCTGGTCGATCTCTGCGTCGACCTTAAAGGCGATGGCTGATTTGGCTGAATCAAGAAGGCTGCGGAACGCCTCAGCCCCACGAGCCCGGACGTAAGAGTCCGGGTCTTCGCCCGGCGGCAACAGGATGATGCGAACCGAGGAACCGGCGTGTTCGATTACCTTAGACGCCACATCGACCGCTTTGGTTGCAGCCGCACTGCCCGCGGCGTCGCCGTCGAAGCAAAGGAACACGTACTCCGCGTACTTGCGAAGTTCGGCCGCCTGCTCCTCGGTAAACGACGTTCCAAGCGAGGCCACGGCGTTTTCGAAGCCGGCCTGATGCAGCGCGATGCAATCGAGGTAACCCTCCACGACGATGATCGTACGATCGTTCTGCGCCGCGCGGCGGGCAAGGTTGAGCGCGTAGAGGTGATGGCCTTTGGTGTAGGCCGGCGTCGTCGACGTGTTGAGATATTTCGGCTCGGCGTCGCCGATCGCTCGACCGCCAAAGGCGATAACTTCGCCCGTCGTCGAGTACGTTGGAACCATCAGCCGGTTGCGATAAAAATCATAATAGCCCCGCTGCCCGCTCTTTACCAATCCGGCACGCGCCGCCAGTGCCAGATCGACGCCGTT
>DATAPM010000354.1:0-6347 GCA_036265225.1 Vulcanimicrobiaceae bacterium | reverse complement strand
AAACGTCCGCTTCCACGCCGGGGAAGAGCGCAACGATCCGGAGTTCGCCGAACGCCTTGCAGCGCTAGCCGATATCTACGTCAACGACGCTTTTGCCACCGCACATCGCGCGCACGCCTCCACCGAAGGCGTCGCTCATCTGCTTCCAAGCGTTGCGGGACTGCTGATGGAGGCGGAACTCGAAGCGCTCGCGCGTCTCACGACCAACCCGGCTAAGCCGTTCGTCTGCGCGATCGGGGGAGCCAAGATCAAGGATAAAGTCGCGATGTTAGCACGGTTAAGCGAGCTCGTCGATGCCTTCTGCATCGGCGGGGGCATGGCCAACACGTTGCTCGCCGCTTCCGGCGTCGACGTGGGACGCTCGCTGCGCGACGACGATCTCGGCCCCGCAGCGAAGATTCTGGAACTCGCAAAGGAGCGTAACGTAGCGTTGCACCTTCCCAGCGATGCCGTCGTCGCACCGGCGCTCGACGCCGAAGCAAAGGCACACGTCGTGCCAATCGGCGAAGTCGACGACGAGATGATTCTCGATATCGGCCCGCAGAGCGCGCAGACGTACGCGCGAACGCTCGAGGCGGCCCGAACGATCGTTTTTAATGGACCGATGGGCGTCTACGAACGCCCCGCCTACCGCAACGGCACCGCCATCGTCGGCGAGGCGATCGGCAACGCGACGGCGCGTGGTGCAACGAGCATCGTCGGCGGCGGCGACGCCGCGGCCGCCGCGCACATGCTCGGATTTGCGTCGAAGGTCACCTTCGTTTCCACCGGCGGGGGCGCCACTTTGGAGTACTTGGAAGGCAAGATGCTCCCGGGAGTTGCGGCGCTTGAACGATAGGCGTATCGTCCTGGCGGGCAACTGGAAGATGAATAAGACCGCTGCCGAGACGGCCGCCTATCTCGACGACTTTATTCCGTTGGCAGAAAGCTTGCCGGCCGCGGTCGAGATCGTGGTCGCCCCGCCCTTTACGTCGATTCCCGTCGCCGCCGGCAAGTTGCGGGGCAACCGCGTGCGGCTCGGCGCCCAGACGATGCATTGGGAACTCAAGGGCGCGTTCACCGGCGAGATCAGCGCGCCGATGCTGCGCGAGTTCGGCGTTAGTTACGTCATTCTCGGCCACTCCGAACGGCGCGCCTACTTCAATGAAACCGATCGCACCGTCAACCTGAAGGTGCACACCGCGCTGGCGCAAGGCCTCATCCCGATCGTCGCCGTCGGCGAGACGCTTGACGAGCGCAACAACGGTTGCACGGACGCCCGCGTCGTCTCGCAAACGCGCGCCGCCTTCGAAGGCGTCACTGCGCAAGACGTGTCGCGCTGCGTCGTCGCGTACGAGCCGATATGGGCGATCGGAACCGGCCGAAACTGCGACGCCGAGGAGTCGGATCGCGTTATGGGCGTCATTCGTTCCAGCGTGAGCGGGCTCGAAAGTGTGCCGATTCTTTACGGCGGCTCGATGAACGCGGAGAACGTCGCCGGCTATATGGCGCGCCCCGAGATCGACGGCGGACTCGTCGGAGGCGCTTCGCTCGACGCGCGTAGCTTCGCCACGCTCATCGCCAACGCGGTCTCCTGACCTTGTTGAAAGGGCTGCTGTGAAGTATCGCCCGGTCGTCCTCGCGGTGCTCGACGGCTGGGGTTGCCGCGACGCCGCGCACGGCAACGCGATCGCCGCGGCAAAGCTGCCCCACTGGGACGCGCTCTGGGAGCGCTATCCGCACACGACTCTGGACGCCTCGGGCGAGGCGGTCGGCCTCCCGCGCGGGGTGATGGGCAACAGCGAAGTCGGACACATGAATCTTGGCTCTGGCCGCGTCGTCGCGCAAGGCGTAACGTTAATCGACGGCGCCATTGCATCGGGCGATTTCGCCCGAAACGAAACGCTGCACCGCGCCATCGAGCACTGCGGAAAGACTCGCGGAACGCTGCATCTGATGGGGTTGCTTTCCGACGGATGCGTGCACAGCTCGATCGAGCACCTGTTCGCCCTGATTGATGCCGCGGTCGCCGGAGAAGTTCCAATCGCCATACATGCTTTTCTGGACGGGCGCGACACGGCGCCGCGCTCGGCACAAACCTACGTTGAGCGTCTCGAAGGCAAGCTCGGCGCCGTCGGACGGGCCGGGTCGATTGCGAGCGTCACGGGACGCTTTTATGCCATGGATCGCGACCGGCGATGGGAACGCACGAAACTCGCCTACGATCTTCTCGCAACTGGCCTCGCCGGAAAGCACGCGCCCGATGCGGCGACCGCCGTCACCGAAGCGTACGCGCGAGGCGAGGACGACGAGTTTGCCCTGCCCACGATCGTCGGCACGCCTCGGCCGATCGAGGACGGCGATGCATTCGTCTTCTTCAACTTTCGACCGGACCGCGCGCGCCAGCTGACCACCGCTTTCAACGCGGGGACGAATATATATTACGACGACGGCTTTGGCGTCTTCGAGACCAAGCGATACGCCAATCCGTTCTTCGCCACGATGACGAAGTACGACGAAAACTACACCAACCCGGTACTCTTCGGTCCGCGCCCGCAGTACGATACGTTCGGCGAGATTCTGGCGCGCGAAGGTCTGCGCCAGCTTCGCTTGGCCGAGACCGAAAAGTACGCGCACGTTACCTATTTTTTTAACGGCGGCCGCGAAGACCAGTTCGACGGCGAAGATCGCGAGCTGATTCCCTCTGACCGCTCCGTGCCGACCTACGATTTAGCGCCGGCGATGCGCGCACGAGAGATCACCGAAGCCGCCGTCAAAGCGATCGAGAGCGACCGCTACGACGCGATCGTTATGAACTATGCCAATGCGGACATGGTCGGTCACACCGGCAAATGGGAGCCGACGGTCGAGGCCGTTCAGATTATCGACGGGTGTTTGGAGCGCCTAGCGCAATGCACGCTGCGTTCGGGCGGTCTGCTGGCCGTCACGGCCGATCACGGCAACGCCGAAGAGGAACTCGACGACGACGACAAGCCGATTACCGCCCATACGACCAACCCCGTTCCTCTCATTCTCATCGCCGGCGATCTGCGCGGGACGTTACGCGAAGGGGGTAAGCTCGGCGACGTCGCGCCCACGCTGCTCACGATCATGGGCTTACCGATCCCCGAGCGCATGACCGGCCGCAACCTCTTCACGCCGCAGTAGATTACCTGCCGGAAAAGTTCAGAGAAGTCACAGCCTGTCTTGGGCGCTTTACCAGGCTCTCGTGTCACCATGGCGGTGGAGCGAAAGGAGATAGAAGCCCATGCATCGCCACCTCTACGACGTACGTGACGTCATCGTCTTCGCGCAAGCCCTCATCGGGTTCGTCTTTGCCGGAAGCGCCGCCCTCGCCATCGCCATCGCGGCGCACGCGTTGCAATGAGAAGCGGCTCTAGAAACTGTAGATCGGAGTCTCAGGTCCGCCGGGCGTCGCGAATTTGAAGACCGTACCGAGATCGTTGGTGCCCCCGTAGAGGGTCGTGCCGTATAGGAAGGTACCGACCTTGTGTAGCGTAGACGCTGCCACTCTGCCGTCGCTGGGGGCACCCGTGAAACTATGGAGCACCGTCTCGCTGCCGCCGCTCGTTACGGAGAAAATGGTGCCGAGCCCGCTCGAGCCTCCCGACTCCGTTGTTCCATAGTAGGTGCCGCTTAGATTGATGAGTGCTCCGTACGGATAGGCACCGTCGGGCGCTACTCCAAACGCGGATACGACGTTTTCGACGCCGCCGGTGGTGATCTTGAAGACGGTGCCGACGTTGGCCGCGCCACCTTGACTTGTCGTTCCATAGAGCACACCATTGTCAACGATTAAGTTTCCGTCGGGCAATGCGCCGTCCGCTCCGCCTGAGAACTTATGGAGCACGTGGTAACCGGTCCCGTTTGGTTTGATCTTAAAGACCGTCCCAAGATTGTTGGCTCCGCCGCCATTGGTCGTTCCGTACAGATACGGCCCGACGTGGAGTAAACCCGCATACACCGAGGCTCCATCGGAGTGGGTTGCTCCAAAGGAGTGGAGCGTCGTTAAGACGCTCCCCGAAATCGTGATCTTAAATACGGTTCCGACGCCATGGGCTCCGCCGGCGTAGGTCGTGCCGTATATCGCCGGGCCCACCTCGATCAACCTGCCCAAGGGTTGGATGCCATCGCTACCGGCGAAGCTGTGAAGGACGTTATCGCCGCCCGCAAACTTCGCAGCGAATATTGTCCCATCGTTACTCGTCCCGCCGACCTGCGTCGTACCATAGAGGCACGAACACGAAGCAACTCTGAGGACTGGCCCGATGGGATACTCGCCGTCGGGCGGACCCGCAAAGCTGTGAATTGGCTTTTCGACGCCGCCAACGCTGATTTTATAAACGACGCCCTTATTGGAGGATCCACCGTACTGAGTCGTTCCGTAGAGCAGCGACCCGACGTTTATGAGACCGGCCCATGGATTAGCTCCCGTCAGCTGCAGGCTTCGTACGCCCGGCTGCACGCTACTTGGCAAAACGACATGTGCGGCACGCGCTCTCGGCGTGAATGGTGCGACTGACGATCCGGCGTTTGCGGCGCAACCGGCTCCTGCTAGGCCGCCGGCAACCAGCAGCGTACTCACCAACCAGTTCCTGGAACTATCCGTCATTCGCATACGTCCTCGCTAGCAAGACGCCCTAGGCAAGCCAGTGCCTTCCTGATTTACGCGAAGGCCGGACACTCCTTCATTCGAAGAGCTCAACCTTCCACGCGATAGCAACCGCTGGGATCGACGCTAACGGAGCGCTGCCCCACCACGATCGATCGGATTCGGTGATCCCAAAACGAGAGAACGCGAATGGTAATCGGACGCAGTTTGGCGATGATCTCGCGGGCGCGCTGCGAAACCGCGATCGCATCCTTGACCCAGCGCGGGTGATCGCGCGGCAGTAGCGTCGTTTCGAGCTCGGCGTCGGCAACGGCGGGGACGACCGCTTCGGACCGGCCCGCCTCAACCTGCAGCGCGAGAACCGAGGCGTTATCCTCGGGCTCTACGCGTCGCAGCATTTCTAGCGGCGCATCACGACGGAGCTACCCACTGCCGTTTGAGGCGTTCGATCGCGCTGAGGTGAAGCTGCGACGCGCGTTGCGGCGAAATTGCCATTGCCCGTCCGACCGCTCGAAGCGAACGGGCGTTGAAATAATGCATCGCTACGATCCGGCGCTGGCGCGGCGGCAAATCGGCAACGAGCGCGTAGAGGCGTCTGTTCTCCAGACGCCGTTCGACGATGCGCGCCGGATCGTCGCTCCAGTCGCCGGAGAGCGATTCGCCGATGGGTAGTGGCGCGTCGAGCGAGAGCGGCTGGCCACGGTGCGCGGCCGCGAGCGCCCGTTCGAAGCCGGGGCGCCGGCGCTCCATCTCCGCAAGCGCCGGAACTTCGCCGCTGGAGGCCGCCAACGTGTAGCGCTCGTTCTCGCCGTCGCGAACGATGCGCCGAGCTCGCTCGGAGACGGGATCCATGCGACGGATACCGTTGAGCATTGCTCCCACGATAAGGCGCCGTGCGTATTCGTCGAGGTGCGGTCCGCGAGCCGGATCGAAAGAATCCACCGCGCGAATAAGGCCGACCAAGCCGTCGCCGGTTAAATCGTCGACGTCGAGGTTAGGGACAATTCTTTTGAGACGGCGTGCCAGCGCACGGACGCGCGGCAGCAACGCGCGTATGGAGTCGTCCCGTTCGCTTGGATCCATCATCGCGCTTCCCGTAGTTGCGCCGCAACGAGTGCCGCGAAACCGCTGCGATCGTGACGCGCGACTTCGCGCGTCATAAGATCGAGTTCGTAGCTCCCCAGCTCGGCCGAACCGGCGACGACCGGCTGCAGCATCGGCGCGAGCAGCATACTTTCAAACGCCTGGCCGACGCGAAGAGCGGTGGCGTTATCCACGTTGCAAGTTGTTGGCGATGCGCAGCATCTCGTCGGCAGCCTGCACGCCTTTAGTAGTGCATATAAAAAGCAAACAGCCGGTCATGCTGCGAGTTTAGCCTCCGCTTGCTAACAGGCCGGTTCCGATTTATTAAGGAGGCAATATCGATTCGGCGGGACATGAAAGGATTAGGCCAACGGAAGACTCGTCAAGGTGCGCGTGGGTCGGAGATCACTTAGGGGCGATGCTGATAGTAAGGTCCCCGCCATCCGAGGGCACGATCCCCTCCCCGATCTCCTGTACGGGGTGTCCTCCTGCGGGATAGCTATACACAAAGATGGGCCCGCAAGTGTTATACGAGCCGCACCAAGCGGTGGCGAAAACTTTCGATCCCCGAATCCAATAGTGTGCAAGGTAGGCAAAATCCCCATTGGCGAGTTCTACTACGCCTCGGCTCCTTAACCGATGGCGGCCAACC
>DATAPM010000353.1:0-15563 GCA_036265225.1 Vulcanimicrobiaceae bacterium | reverse complement strand
GTGCCGAGACCGTTAGATCGCGGTTGAAAGCGCTGACGTGTTTGATAACGTCGTACTCGATCTCGCTGAGCTGGCTGTTAGCGTACGGTACGACGCCCTCTTGCAGCAAATACGTGACGAAAGACACGAGGATGCCGACTGCGAGCAGCGGCGCGACCATGCGCGCGAACGTGATTCCCGCGGCTTTCATGGCGGTCATTTCGCTCTCGCCGGAGAGCCGCTGCACGGCGAGCAGCGTGCCCAGCAGCAACGCCATGGGAATGACGAGCACGACGTCGCCGGGCAGCGACCATAAGAAAACGAGAAGCGCCGCCCAGAGCGGCGCGTGTTCGTTGCTGACCAGCTTGCCGATATTGAGAATCTCGGTCGCGGCAAAGATCAAGGTGAAGGCGGAGAGACCGAAGACGAACGGACCGGCAAGCTCCGTCAGCATGTACCGGTCGAGAATCGTCAGTCTTATAGCCGGAACCCCTCGCCGAGATAGAACTGCCGCGCGATCGGCGAGTCCAAGACTTCCTGCGCCGAACCGGAGACTTCGATGCGCCCGTTATTAAGGATGTACGCGCGGTCGACGATGGCCAGCGTTTCGCGAACCTGGTGGTCCGTGATGAGGATGCCGAGCCCGCGGTCGCGCAGCTGGCGAATCATCGCCTGAATGTCTGCGACGGCGATCGGATCGATTCCGGTGAACGGCTCGTCGAGCAAGAGAAAAGACGGCTGAATCGCCAGAGCGCGGGCGATCTCGACGCGCCGCCGTTCGCCGCCCGAGAGACTATCGCCGCGCGCGTCGATGAAGGCTCTCAATCCGAACTCCTCGAGTAGCGCCGGCAGACGGCGCTCGCGCTCGTCGTGCGACACGCCGTTCTGCTCCCAGATCAATCGAATATTGTCGCCGACGGAAAGCTTTCTGAAGATCGAGTTCTCTTGCGCGAGGTAGCCGATCCCGTTACGCGCCCGGGCGTACATTGGGGCCGACGTCAGCTCGATCTCGCGCTCGCCGTCTTCCAAGGCGACGCTCCCTCCGTCGGGCTTGACCAAACCCACGACCATGTAAAACGTCGTCGTCTTACCGGCGCCGTTGGGCCCGAGCAGGCCGACCACTTCACCGGTCTCGACCTCGGCCGTAACGCCGTTGACGACGGTACGCTCGCCGTATCGTTTGACGAGTCCGCGCAGTTTAATCGCCGCTTTTTCGCTCATCGCATTCGCATATGTGTTAGTGAAATGTCCGAGTCAAAGCTCGAGCCGGTCGCACGAAAGCCTTTGGGGTCGGTAACGATCACGTTGCCGTCCCCGTGCAGCATTCCAACATCCCTCAAGTACTCGAGGCGATCGCATTGCAGGGTCGTCCCCGACGACGTGCGCGCGACGACGCCGCCGATCAAGGTTACCGTTTTGGTCGTTTGATCGACGACCGCTTGCGGCGCGCTGGCCGCAATCTTGGCTCCCTTGAGGTCGACGAAGGTCACTCGCGCGTCTTGAAAGACCGCGCGGGCGCTGCCTTGCGGGCCTCGGCTCTCGTACGAGCTGGCGAGCAAATCGTAATCGACGCGGTTGTGGACTTGCTGAATGAGATGAACGGGGCGCTTGGCGGTGCCCTTGCCGGTGATCTTCAGCACGAGCGGGGTAGGCGTCGGGCGCGCCGCCGCTGCCGACGGCGCGGGGGTGGCTTTGGGCGGCTGGGGATTGCAGCCGGCCAATCCCCACAGGCCGGCAGCCGCTATAACGCCGAGACGTCGCATTGCTCGTCGACCGTCGGGCCGTTTTCACCGCCTGCAGCGGCGGCTAAAGCGAGTCCCATCGTCGGCATCCACAACCCGAAAATCACAACGCTCACGGTATCGATCAGCCCTTGCACGGCGACGCCGATCAGTCCCGCCGTTACGCCGAGCGCTAGGAACGCCGCCGGCGCCGACGCTCTCGCCAGCCGCCCGCGAAGTTCCGAAATAAACCGCCATATCGTCCAGGCGATCGTGCAGATCCCGACGATGCCGAACTCGGCGAGAAACGTGAGATAGAGGGAGTGCGCGTGGAATGCGGTTGCGTCGGCATCCGGGCCGTGCACGACGGCGTAGAGATGCGAGAAGTTGAATGGCCCCACGCCGGTCAAAGGAAAGCGATCGATGATGCCCACCGCAGCCTTCCAGATCGCGAGGCGCGTGTAATCTTCGCTCGGATTGTGATGCGCGTTAAAGAGCGCGAGAACGGCCAAAACTCCGGCCGCGATGACCGCTGCCGCCCCGCCCGCACCGTGACGCGTTCGCACCGCGACCAAAAAGGCTGCCGCGGCGGCGAATCCCATCCAGCCGGCGCGCGAATAGGTCATCCCCAGCGCGACGATGCCGATCGCGAACACGATCCAGCTGGCCGTTCGCAGCGCCTGCGTGCGGCCGACGCGTCCTAGCACGTACGCCACCGGCAACAGCACGATCAAATAACCCGCCAGCTCGCCGGGAAGAACGAACGTCCCCGTGGCGCGACCGTGCGTGATCGCGTACTGAAGTGGCGGATAGCGCAGCGCGACCATCGCGATAGCGGTCGCGGCGGCAACGCCGCCTGAAATGAGATAGCCCCAAAAGAGCGTCGTTGCCACGTTACGATCGCCATAGAATCGCGCGATCGAGGCCTGCCAGACGATCGGCATTCCGCCGATGAAGGTAAAGAGCAGCCCCGAGCTGGGGTCGAACCCAACGACGTCGGCGAGAAGCCCGGCGGCGAAGACGGACAGGAACGGCAGCAGCAGCGGCTGGCTGCCGGGCGCGCGATAGCGCACGAGCAGCAAAATGGCGTAGATGGCCAGCAGCGCGCAGAGCGCGAGAACGGCATAGGTCAGCGGTCGTGGAACGAGCGATACTCCGGGAAACGCCACGCCGGTCAGCGCGATGAAGCTCGGAAGCAGCGGAACGATCGCGTACATCAGGGCGAGCGCCGCCGGCATCAGACGCCGCATGGTACCGCGCCGATCAGGGATGCGATGCGCCGCGCGATGCGTGCTGCCGCGCCCGGTTGGCCCATTCGCTTGCGCCCCGTCTCGCCCATCCGTCGCCGCAGCGCCGGATCGGAGAGAATGCGCTCGACGCCGGCAACCGCGTCGTCGCGCTGCCCGGAAAATACGGCGAGCGCATCGCCGAGCAGACCGCGCTGCCGCCTTCGGTACCAACGCATTTTGCGTCCGCCGTCACGCTCGAACGCGACGACCGGCACGCCGGCGGCCGCGGCCGCTTCGTTTGCCGTCCCAGCTTGACCGAGCACGAGCGCCACGCGGCGAAGCACCGGTCCGAGCGAGCCGTTCCACGCGCGCACGATCTCTCGTCCGCCGCGCGACAAGACGAATGGAATCGATTCGTCGCGTTGCGCGCGCACCTGCCAGCCGGCGCGCTCCGCGAGGCCGGCAAAGCGCTCCCAGCTCAATCCGGGCGCTACCGACAGCACGGCCCCAAGCGCCGTACGCCTCGCGGCAAGCGCGGCGGTAACCTCCAACAGGAAGGCCGCATCGGCGTACGCGCTTTCGCGGCTTCCCGGAAAGATCGCCACTGCCGGATCAAACCCGCTTACTGCGGACGGCGCTTCCGCCTCGTCGGGAACGTCGAAGAGATCGACGATTGCGTTGGCCGCCGGCTCCATCGTTAAGCCATGCTCGCGCAGGACGCGAGCCGTCGCCTCGTCGCGGACGAATCGCACCGTCGCGCGAGCAAGAATGCGTTCTTCCACCGGACCGTACGGTGCCACGCTGACGCTTTTGGCCGTACCGACGAAAATGGTGCGCGCGCGCGCCAACAGGGCCATCATCAAGACGTAGGTATCGCCAACTGCGATCACCGCGTCGTACGCTTTTTGCGCGCGCCCCAGAAAGCCGGCCTGCGCCCACGTCAACGCCGGCAGCCCGGCGGCGAAATCGCGTGCCAGGTTGCGCAAATTGCCCATCGCAATGAGACCGCCGCTCGGCATGCTGCGCCTCGGGCCAACCTCGTTCATCGTTTCGTGGCGCGTATCTCCGACCAACCCCAGATGGTCCGACCGCACGTTGGGAACCAACGCGTCGAGCTCGTGCGCTATTCGCTCGGCGATGGCTGCCTCACCGTGACCGTTGGTGACGAAGAGCACGCGGCTCACGCGGCATTCAATAACGGAACGAGGGAAAAATCGGCGAGGGTGAAGCGGCGCCGCTGCGCGTCGTAGCCGAGCTCGCTGCGCGAGACGAAGCGTCCGTACGGCCCGGCGTGAACGATCGGGACGTCGCCGACATAGCGCGGCGTTTCCAGCGTGTCGTGGCTGTGACCGCCAAGCAGCAGATCGATACGCGGAACCCGCTTGGCCAACTCGGTATCCAAGGACAGGCCGACGTGAGAGAGGACGACGAGCATCTCGCCGTCGGTCAGCCCTCGGGCGTAGGGCTCGACGGCCTCCCACGGGTCGATGAAACGCCATCCGAAGACTCGTTCCCACGGGCTGCCCTGCGGATACTGCATGATCAAGAGGCCGAGCACGTGGATTTTCGCCGGCCCCGCCGGATCGCCGGCGGTGAACTGCAGCGAACGCGCAAACGGCAACGGGCGCCCCTTAACGTCTTGCAGATTGGTGCAGACCAGCGGGTGCTGCATCTTGGCCGCGCGCGCTCGCAAGAGTCCGAAAAGGTAATGGAACTCGCGATTGCCGATCGCTTGCGCGTCGTACCCGGCCGCATCGAGCTCGGCCATCATTGGCTCGTTGCGCAAATAGAGGCTTTGACTTCCGCGCAGCGAGTCACCGCAATCGAAGAGCAGGCCCGGACGCTCCTCGCGCAATCGCCTCAGCGGTGCAACGATGCCGCGGCGATCGTGTAAATCCGACGTGTGATAGATGCGTATCACGAGGTTCGCGCGATCTCGACGGCATAGCGCGCGCAGCGCTGGAGTGCGTCGGCCGGCCCGAGGGCGGCGCGCAGCTCGATGAAAGCGCCGTACTGCCGGGCGGGATCGCGCATTAAGGCGTCGAGCGTCTCGGCCAGCCGCTGCGGCGCCGCCGCTTCCTGGAGCAGCTCGGGAACGACCTCGCGCCCCAAAACGAGATTGGGCAGGGTGATGTACCGATGCCTGATCATTCGGTGCCCGTACCAGATCAGCGCTTTTGGAATCACGTAGATGGCCACGGCGCAAACGCCCAGCAGCGCCGTCTCCAACACGGCGGTTCCCGAGGCAACCCAAGCGCCGTCGGCATCGGCAACGGCCGCGCTCACGCCACGCGCGATGCTCGTCCCTCTCAACTCTTGACGCGCGATCGCGGCGGCAATCTTACGCTCCGCTCGATCGTCGGCCGCGCCGAAGACGCCGCGCAGATTCGGCCGCAGTTCGCGCAGCGCGCGAAACGCCGCAATCATCACCGGAACGTGGCGGCGCAGCTCGCCGCCGCGGCTGCCGGGAAGCATCGCCACGAGACCGCCGTCCGGCGGCGGTGCCGCTCGCAGTGGCCGCATCGCGTAACGGCTCGCCAGCGGATGTCCGAAATATGCGACGCGGCAACCTAAGCTCCGGTAGAACTCGTACTGATGTTCGAAGGCAGTGACGGGATACGCTACGCTGCTGACGGTCCGCGCCTTTTCGGCGTTATCGAGCCAGGTTCCGGGAGGAAAGACGTCGACGATCGGTCCGCGATAACCGATGCGGCGCAGCTGCTTGGCGAGCCGGAGATTGAAGACGCCGAAGTCGACCATCACGACCAAATCCGGTTTCGTCTTGGCGATGTGCGATGCCGTCAACAGCATCGCGGCAAGTAATTTCGGAATGCGCGGAATGGCCGCAGCCGGTCCCATGCTCGCCCACCCGGTGTGATCTCGCCAGAGCGTGAAGCCGGCGGCACGCATCCGCCGCGAACCAATGCCTTCAAACTTCGCCTCGGGATCGATCTCCCTAATCGCGTCGGCAAGGAGCATCGCAATCGCTTCGCCCGAGGGTTCTCCGGTCGAAAAGAAATATCTCACGCCCCAAGAGAGTTCGCAGCGTAGCGGTGCCGCCGCCTTGTTATGCCCGGCGTTAGGTTGGGATCTTGAGAACGCCGCGTTCTGATGGGGCTTCTAGGAAGGCGATGATCTCGCGGCCGGGTGCGGTTTCTACCTGCTCCTTCATCGCTTCTATGGCTTGCGATACGTTGTTTTTGGGGTTGTAGAGGTGCTTGTAAAAGCGCTTGATTTCGTTGCGTTCTTCGACCGTGAAGCCGCCGCGGCGCAGGCCGACGCTGTTGAGGCCGTAGGGTTGGCACGGATTTCCTTCGACCAAGAAGAACGGCGGCACGTCTTTAATCACCTTGCTCATTCCGCCGATCATAGCGTGACGACCGATTCGGGTAAACTGATGAACCCCCGTCTGCCCGCCGATAGTGACGTAGTCACCCACGGTTACGTGGCCGGCCAACTGCGCCAAATTACTCATCGTCACGCCGTTACCGAGAACGCAGTTGTGGGCGATGTGAACGTACGCCAAAAGAAGGCAGTCGCTGCCGACCGCCGTGACCTCGTCGTGACCGGTGGCGCGTTGGATGCTGACGTACTCGCGAAGAATGGTCCGATCGCCGATGCGCGTGTAGGCGCGCTCCCCGGTGTACTTACGGTCCTGCGAGGCCGCGCCGATGGTCGAGAACGGGTAGAGCAGGCAATCTTCCCCGATCTCCGTCCAGCCGTTGACGACGACGTGTGCCTGGAGTACCGAGCCTCGACCGATCGTTACGTGCTCTCCGACGATGCAGTACGGGCCGATGTCGGAGTCTTTTCCGATCTCCGCGCCGGGATGAACGATCGCGGTAGGATGTAGCATCGGACGCCGAACCTAAACGTGCAGCACGCTGGCGTCGGTTCCGAACATTCGCGGATCCGAAGCAATGGAGAACATTAGCTCGGCCGAGCACGCGAACTGTCCTTCGACTTTTGCCTCGGCCGCCACCCATCCGATGTTCCGCTTGTGACGAAGCATCGTCACTTCCATGTCCAAACGATCGCCGGGAACGACCGGACGCCGAAACTTGGCCTTGTCGATGCCGGCCAGATAGGGCGTCTTACGTGAGAACTCGCCCGGCTCTAAGATCATGGCGCCGCCGAGTTGAGCGAGCGCCTCGATCATATAGACGCCGGGCAGCACCGGATTGCCGGGAAAGTGACCCGCGAAGATTTGCTCGTTGTACGTGACGTTTTTATATCCTCGCACGCGAACCATCGGTTCGAACTCGAGAATTCTGTCTACCAGCAGCATCGGATAGCGATGCGGTAATCTTTCGAAGATGGCTCGGATATCGAGTACGGTCACACCTTTCTCCTATGCGGACTCGACCGGCAGCAGCGCGCGCAGCTCGCGAGCGAGCGCCGCGTGAAGCTCGTGCCCGCTTTTAATAGCGACGATCTCACATTTCGGCCACGCGCCGAGCAGAGCGAGGTCGCCGATTAAATCCAGCACCTTATGCCGCACCGCTTCGTCGGGCCAGCGTAAGGGCTGCAGCGGTCCGTCTGGACCGAAGACTAATGCGTTCTCCAAGCTTCCTCCGCGAGCCAGTCCGCGAGCGCGCAACGCTTCGATCTCGTGCAGATAGCCGAAGGTGCGCGCTGCCGCGATCTCGCTGCGGTATCCTTCCGGCTCGACCGTTGCGCAAAAATACTGCGTTCCAACCGGTGGCGGAAAGTCGGCGACGAACCGAACGCCGAACTCGGCGGCGGGAAACGCGGCGATCATTCGCTCTCCGGAACGCACGTAAGCCGGCCGCTCGAGTTCCAAGACCGGGCGCGGTCGCGATTGCGGAGTCAAACCGCAAGCATCGAGGGCGGCGGTGAAGTGGGCCGCGCTGCCGTCGCACGCCGGAATCTCGGGCCCCTCGACGTGGATCTCGGCATTGCTTACGCCCATTGCAAAAAGCGCCGAGAGTAAGTGTTCCGTCGTCGACACGCGGACGCCGTCGTTACCGAGCACGGTTGCGCGCGCGGTGTCAACGACGCGGTCGGCCGTTGCTTCAAAGCGCCTCCCTTCGACGACGAAGACAAAGCCGCTATCGGGTTGCGCCGGACGAACCTCGACGGCTGCGGGCTCACCGGTGTGAAGTCCGATGCCTTCGAAGTGCAAGCTGTCGCGGAGCGTCGCCTGCATCATCCGGCGTTACTCTCCCTGGCGCGAGCGCGAGCGCAAACGCTCCAGAGCATCAACACGATCGAACAGCTTTGGCAGCCTGCGAATCATGACCTCTCGGCGAAGATCTTCGCGATGGTCGACTGCCGGATTTCCGGAGATGGTCGCATCGTCGGGGACGTTTCCCCAAACGCCCGCACGACCCCCGATCGTAACCCGCGAACCCACCGTGATGTGTCCGCGAAAACCGGCCTGCCCGGCCACTTTAACGTGGTCGCCGAGTACCGTCGTGCCGGCGAGCCCTGACAGCGACGCGATTACGCATTGTTTGCCGATGCGACAGTTGTGTCCGATCTGCACCAGATTGTCGATCTTGGTGCCCGCGCCGACGTGCGTGCTTCCCGTCTGCGCGCGATCGATGCAGGTATTGGAACCGATCTCGACGTCGTCTTCTAGGACGACGTTGCCGACTTGAGGGATTCGTTCCGTTCGGCCGTCGACGAACGTCCAGCCGAAGCCGTCGCTGCCGATCGTGCACCCTGGATGGAGAACGACGCGATTTCCGATGCGGCACCCGGCCATCAAACGCGCGCCCGGATGAATCCAGGCCGACTCGCCGACGACGGCGTGCTCGCCGACGTACGCGCCGGCCCCAACGACGCTTCCCGATCCAATCGCCGCACCGCTTCCGACGTAAGCGTTTGCGTCGACGTACACGTCGCGGGCGAGAACGGCATCCTCGGCAACCACTGCGCTCGGATGACGGAACGGACCGCGCGGCCTGGGCCGCTGCAAAGCGCGCAACACCTCGGCTAACGCGGAGCGCACGTTCTCGACAACGAGCAGCGGCTTTGCCGGCGTTGCAGTTGCGAGTTCGTCCTCGACCAAGACGGCGGCCGCGCCTCCGCGAAAGGCAGCGGCGAGATACGCTTCGCTGGTCGCAAAGGTTAGGGCATCGCCGCCGGCGTCGTCGACCGCGGCGACGTGCCCGATTTTGACGCTGCCGTCGCCGACGACCCGTCCGCCAAGCCGTTTGGCCAAGTCTTGCAGCGTACCGAGCATAACCGTAACGTCGTGCCCGCTAGGTACCGGGCGTGGGCGTCGCCTTCTCCGTAATATTGAGCGCCTTCTCGACGTCGGCGGTGATATCCACGCCGCCGTACCCGATGCCTTCGCGCGTCAAAACGAGCTTCAGATTCCGCTGCTGCGCAATCTTTCCGGCGGCATCGCGGATCTGCTGCGACAGCTTATCGGTCACTTTAGCGTACTTCTTCTGCAGCGCGGTTGCGTCGAGCGTCTTGCGCGCGTTGCTCTCGCGCTTGGTCGAGATCGACTTCTCTTCCGTAAGCAGCTGATTTTGATAGCCTTGGTATTCGGGCCAGTTACTAACGATGCGTTGCACGTCGACCAGCCCGATGGAGCTTTGCGCTCCGCAGGCCGTGAACGTCGCCGCGATTGCGAGCAGTAGTAGGTGCTTGTACTTTTTCACTCGTGTTGGCTTTCCACGTCCTTGATCACTTGATTGGTCATATCGTAGCCGCCCGTGGCGGCGCGAACGTTAGCGAAGACGACGGCGAAGCCGCTATCCTTGGCGATCCGCGCAGCATCGAGCTGAACCTGAGCGACGATTTGCCGGTAGAGATCGGCGCGCCGTTTCTGCAGCGCGTCGAGTTCCTTCGCGGCCGCGCCGGTGGCGCCTACGTCGGCCCCGTGAAGCGCCGCGAATTGCCGGTCGAGATCGGTCTTGGTAGCGTTATAATCGGCGATGGTCTTATTCGCCTCGGCTTGAAACTGCCCGACGAACTGCTTGTGAATCTGAGCGATTTGCGCGGAAACCGCCGGAGGCAGGTTCGTCGGAGCCGGCGCCGGGGCGAGACTGCGCAACTGCGCCGACACCTCGTTGCGATGTTCGGCAAGCTTCGCCTGCGTCTGAGCTTGGATCGCGCCGACCTGCGAGCGAATTTGGCCGGAGGCCTGCGCGTCCAGTTGGGCGTGGTAGGCGCGCAGCGTCGCGGCGTCGGCGTTGCGCTGAGCGGTGACGGCGGCGGTCTCCTTCTCGTTAATTGCTGCGAGCTGCGATTCGGCCTGTCTGCGCGCGGCCGGGTCCATGGCTAGATTCGAGAGGCGCATCTTGATCGCCAGGCGCGCCGCCGCGTCTTGCTGCGTCAAGCGCAACGCGAGGTCGGTCTCGTTTTGCTGTAGTTGCTCGGCTTTGGCGCGGTATTTTGCCGCCGCCTGGGTTTGCAGTTCTCGGGCAATCGACGAGCTGGCCGCATTGTCTTGCGCGATTACACTTTGCTGGTAGGCCATGTAGTCGGAGTTGGCGGCGCGTGCCGCGTCTTGAGCTTGCCGGGCCGATTCACCGCTCATCTGCTGCGCCGCCTGCGCGCCGTTACCGCGAATACCGGCCGCCGCAAGGGCCGTGCGGACGGCTTGGCTCTCTCGATCCGCGTACTCACGCTCTTTCGTAGCGAGGATTTTATTCGTGCGAATCTGCGCGTCGCGAAGCTGCTTGTTGAGCTCTACCGTCTGAGCGGCGATCTGCCGCGCGCCGAGCGGAACCTTAGGCGCCGTGGACTGAAGGTTGATCGCAGCAATCGCGTCGTCGATCTGCGACAGTTGCGGATAGAGTGGATGGTGCTTAACGACCTCGTCGATCCGCACGTACCCGGTCCCGCGAATGGCACTCGAGTGGACGTTGGGTCCGCAGCCGCCGAGGATTAGCGCCGCGGCGACGCTCGCGAGCGCCGCCGCAGCAGCGCGCCGTACCCGCCGGCCGTTATTTATTGAGCGCACTTTGGACAGCCGCGGTGATGTCCATGCCTCCGTAAATTACGTCGGCCTTGTCGAGAACGAGCATCAGGTTCTTTTTGCGCGCGACGTCCGTTGTAGCGGCGCGAGTCTGATCGACCAGCGGCTTGAGCAGTTGGTCCTGCTTGTCGGCGATGAGCTTGTTGTACTCGGTGAGGATCTGCCGCTTATCGCTGTCGCTCTTGGCCTGCGCGACCTTTGCCGAGTAGAGTTGCCGCTGCGTTGTTTCGTATTGGCTCATCGCCGAGTTGGCCGACTGGACTTTTGGGATTCCGTCGAGAGACTGTTGATCCACGTAGCCGATCTCGGAAGGCGGCGGCGTTGCGGCGGGCGGTTGGATCGCCTGCGGGCTGGCGAAAATCGTTTCGACGTCCTTGGTAATGTCTTGGCCGCCGTAAATGACGACCCTCTTGTCGACGACCACGGAGAGGCTGCGAGTGGCGGAGACCGCCGCAATCGCCAACTGTGCGCGCTGAAAGAGCGGTCCGACGACGTCGCGCTGCCGGTCGGTGAGGCGCTGCTGAAACTGCAGCGCGATCTGCTGGCGCTCCGCGTCGGTACGGGCCTTGCGCAGCTGCGCGTTGTACTGCGCGTCGAGCTGCGACTTATACGACGCAAGCTGCCGGTTCGCGTTGACGAACACGGGCAGATTCGCTACGTCGGCTTGATCGATGTAGCCGACGTCGGTCAGGTCTGCGGCAATGGCGCCGGGGGTCGTCGTCATCGCGAACAGCGCGGCGGCGCCCACGAGGGCCGCTGATCGAAGTTTCATGAGCGCCCTCTTCGGCGAGGGCATCAGAAACTCTGTCCGATGCCGAAGCTCGTGTGCGTCCCGTAGAGACCTTTGGCGAAGTCGATTCGGACGGTACGCAGTCCGAGCTGCGGCACGTCGAAGCGGACTCCAAAGCCGGCGTCGCCGTAGAGCGCCCAGTCCGCGGGATACCCGGTTATCCGGTTAGTGTACGGATTGAGCAACGGGTAGGCCCCTCGAATATGGTAGTCCAGCTCGTCGACGAAGACGGCCAGCGTTATTCGACGATCCAGCGCGACCGGCTGGCGCAGCTCGACTTGACCCAGATACGCATTGGTAGCATAGAAGACGGTGTTGTAGCCCCGCATCTGTTGGTCGGAGAACGTGAAGAGCGAGCTCGGCGGAATTATGCCGGTCGAGAAGTAGCCGACGGCGTGCACGCCGATCGTCGCGTCTTTGAGCACCGGGAAGAACTTCGCCAAATCGAGCGTGCTCTGCGTGAACTGGAAGTTCGAGCCGAGCGCGGGCGCGGAGTACGTGGAATTGAGGAGCGCCTTGACGCCTTCGCGCGGATTGAACGGGTCGTCCAGCGTGATCGACTGCACGCTCACGCCGGCCGTATTCAAATTATACGGCGATCCGGTGTTGACGTTGGCGATCGACGAGGCCGCAATACCGAAGGAGCCGCCGTAAGCCGTGGTCTGGGAGTTGAGCGGTCCCGGCGTCGGGCCGGTAACGATATTCGGTGCGTTGCCCTGGAAGAAGAACGGCGACGGGACGGTGGTGTCATATTTGATCTTTTCGCCGGTCAACGCCAGCGTCAGGATCGTGTAATCGCTCAACCGCCGGCCAATGTTGCCGGTGGCGCCGACCGTGCTCGACGTGCTGGTCGCGACGATGTTAGGAACCTGCGCCGAGTTTGAGCCCGAGTAGAGCGTAACCGGAATCGGAACGTTCGGATTGCTGACGACCGAAGTTCCGCCGACGGTGTAAACGGGATAATAGTACGTCGAGTGGTTGGCAAAGATCGATCCGCCGGCGCTATATTTCATGCCTTGCGGCGTATTCGAGAGGTACGGGATCGAGAGGGTGAGCTGAGCGATGCCGGTGCGCGCGCCCTCCTCGAACTGAATGCCGGCCGAGTTGCCGGTTCCGTGAAGGTTGTTGTCGGAGAAGCCCAGCGTCGCGTAGAGGCCTTGACCGGTGATGCCGCCCGAGTATCCGAAACCCAGTGACGCGGTCGCCGTCCGTTGCTCGGTCACGTGCCAGACCAAGGCCACGTCTTGCGGCTTTTTGGGGTCCGGGCCGGGGCGAACGTCAGGCTCAACCTTGGAGAAAAAGTTGAGGGCGTTGAGGCGCTCGTAGTCGCGTTTGATCGCGTCGGTGTTGAGCACCATGCCCGGACGCTCGCGCAGCTCGCGGCGGATCACTTGGTCTTTGGTGCGCGTGTTACCGGTGACTTCGACGACCGCGATGCGGGCGACGAAAATGTCGTACTTGACGTCGGCGGTGCCGGCCTTGAGATCGATCGACGACGGGACGATGCCGCCCTCGAAGTTACCAATCTCGAGGTGGAAGCGACTCTCGTAGACCTTTTGAAGCGCCTTATAATCGGCGTCACGCACGGCGTCGGAGTAAACGCTTCCGGGCTTGAGCGTGAGGAACGGCAGGATGATCGGCGGGGGGAAGAGCGGATCGCCGCCGATGATGATGTTCCGGACGACCAAGCCTTCTTGCACCGTTAACGTCAGAACGCCGGTCTGCGGACTAAGATTGATGTCCTTGACGTGCGTCGGGAGCTGGCCGCCGTAGCCGATGCGCTCGTAATAGTTATTGATCTTGAGAACGTCTTGGCGGAACGTGTTGGTGTTAAAGACTTGACCGACTGAAGTGTCCATCAGCGCGAGCAAGGTATCGCTGGGCACCTTCGAGTCGCCGGTAAAGTCGATCTTGGTGATCACCGGGTTCTCGACGACGCGATACGTGATTGCGATGCCGTTGGGGCGCTGGCGAACCAGCGGCGGCGCAATGTCGGAAAAGAAGCCTAGGGCGTTGATCCGAGACAAATCGCCCTGAACGACCTTAGGGTCGTACGGTTGACCCGGACGCGCCGCGATCACGGACATGATCGTTTGCGTCGGGACGTGGAGATTGCCGGTCACGTCGACCGAGACGATCTTCTGTGCCGTCTCTGCGGCTGCGGGCCGGGGGCCGAAAGCGGCCACCGCGAGCAGGGCTAACGCTACGGCGACGTACCATCTCATCGCGCCGAAGCGCCGCGCGGGGTCGAAGTTCATCCGATAAAAGTCAATCCTCAAAATGCCAAGGGGGACCGGTTCTAAGCGAGGTGCGCCGCGCGCAGGAAATCGCCCGCGGTCCGGGACGCCCTGTTCCGCCCGCCTTCGCCGGGGTCCTTGCTCGTTCACGAAGCCTGAATCCACGCTTAATCTTAATGCTTTCAAGGAAAATAATGTTGAACGGTGAGGCTGAAGCCGGTATTAGAGATCAACGGCTGGCCGAGCAGATATCCGACGTTGTACCCAACCGGCGAACTGGGCGACTGCAGCAGCTTCGTCGGGCCGCTCTGATAATAGAAGTTGAGGAGCGCCGACGTCGTCGAGTTGGGCTTGGTTATGAGCCCGAACGATTGGACCTGAGGCACGCCGAAGGTGACCGCGTAGACGGCGCTGACGGACTTGCCGAGGAGACGGGTCGCGCTCACCCCGACATTGCCGTAGTAGCCGAGCGTGAGGTTGACGCTTGAAAGCCCGAGCCCTTGACCCAGCGAGTTCTCCAGCGGCGCCAGCAAGCCGGCCGTAAACTGCGCGTTGAGAATATTGAAGGCTTCCTGCCCAACCGTGATCGAGCTGTTTTGCGCGACGCTGACGTCAGGAATGGGCGAGAGCGTTCCCAACGGCGTGATGCCGTTGGGGTTTTGGCGCGCCAGCATCGACTGCCGGCTATAGCCGATGCCGCTGACAAAACCGCCGAGCGGCGCGATGAGCGCCAAGATTTGATCCTGTGTGTAACCGGTAGGGTTGGAGGTGAAGCCCACGCGCAGCCCCTGAATCGGACCGTCGACTGAGATCGTAATCTCAGCGCTCCCGAAGGGATTTCGCACGCGATCGGGATCGGGGTTGACGACCTCGGTCGTCGCCACCGCGTGGAGCGTCGGTAGGACGCTATCCGCCTTTTCGAACTTCACGCTGCCCTCGCGCACGCGAAACGCGCGGTCGAAATATGTTAGCGACCCGCCGGTGGAGTCGAAGCTGCCGTTGAGCGTCGGCGCCGTGAACGTGCCTCCCAGCGCCACCGTCCCGGACGCGCCCAGATCCAGGCCGGCGCCGTAGCCGCTGCCGCGAACGCGAACGTTCTTTCCAGCGGTAGCGCGTAGGTCGAAGGCGAGCGGCAGCGGCGGCAACGAGGCGCCTCCCGCACCCTGCGCCGCCTTGAGGAAAGCGGCGAAGGCGAGTGTCGCGTTGGTCAGCGTCACGTCGCCGGAGAGCAACGCGTTGGCTCCGGGACGCTTTTGCAGGGCGAGCGTCGCATCGAGCGTTCCGCTGCCATACGCCGGCAAATCGAGTGATGCGCCGCGCGCAGTTCCCTTGAAGGCGAGCGACGCGCCGCTGGCGCCGAAGCCGTTGGGAAAGTCGATGCGTCCCGAGCCTTGCGCCACGCCGTTTCCAACTCGCGCCGAAAGACGTTCGACGGTTGCCGTCGTGTGATCGAAGGTCAGCGCTGCAGCCATCTGCGTAATCGGCGCGCGTTCCAAATCGCTGACGTACGATCCATTTGTCAGCGCGAATCGTCCGACGATCGCCGGGCGGCGGATCGTTCCCGAAAGCCCGAAGTGCCCGTCTATCGATCCGCCGAACTTGGTGTTATTGCGCAGCGTGTCGTTGAAGATTCCCGGATCGAGACCG
>DATAPM010000352.1:0-4012 GCA_036265225.1 Vulcanimicrobiaceae bacterium | reverse complement strand
CGCCGTGGACACCGGCGGTCGCATTGCCGGCAACATCGGCGCGGGCTGTCACGAAGCCGAGGTCGTCGACGCATGCCTCGAGACTGCTGCCGACGGCGAAACGCGATGCGTCGATATCAATCTCACCAGCGATGAGGCGCTGCTCGGCGGAACGGCTTGCGGAGCGGTGATGCAGTTGGTCGTCTGGCGCCCCAAGCCGGATTTTGCCGGCGAAGCAGCCGCCATTGCAGCAGGCGAGCGCGAAGCGGCAGTGCGTTTTACGTACGAGGACGAGAGCGGCACGCGCGTTGCCTTCGAGCATCGTTTCTCGCCGAAGGATCGTTTGATTCTCGTCGGTGCTACAACGCTCGCTGCCGAGTTGGCGCGGCTGGGACGCTGCCTCGAATATAACGTGATCGTCGTCGATCCGCGTCCCGCTTTCGCGACCAAAGAGCGCATTCCCGACGCGCACGAACTCGTCTCCGCGTGGCCGGACGAGTATTTGCCCGGCGCGCTCTCGGAGCGAACGCCGGTCGTAGTGCTCTCACACGACCCGAAGTTCGATCTTCCGGGATTGCGTTGCGCGCTCCGCTCCGCGGCACCGTACGTCGGGCTGTTAGGAAGCCGCCGCTCGCAAGCGGCGCGCCGCGCCTCGCTGCGCGACGAAGGGTTTGACGACGCGGCGCTGACCCGCATTCATGGGCCGGCCGGCCTCGACATCGGCGGCATAACGGTAGCCGAAACCGCGCTTTCGATCCTTGCCGAAATCGTCGCCGGCCGCCGTGGCGGAGAGGGCTCGCCCCTAAGCTCGAGCGAGGGTGCGATTCACCGCCGCCTCGGGGGTGTAGCCTAGCGCAACCTTCGGCCGCATCCCGGCCTTTCTGCGGGCATGCAAATCACGGAAAAACTCGACCGGCATCCCGCACCGGCCTCTCGTCCCCACCCGCTCGCCTTTTTGAACGGCCTGCTGTGGGCCGGCTCGTGGGACACACATCACGTCTATGCGATCGATCCGCAATCGTGGAACGTGCGACAGGAAATCGAAGCGCCCGGACGACCTTACGGCCTAACCGTGGTCGGAAGCGAGATGCGCGCCGTCATCGCGCATGGTGAAGAAGAGGATCGCTTTCTCTACCGGTTCACGCCGGACGGCGGCTTTGACCTGGGCAGCAAGACGGCGTGTCCCGATTTCACCGGTTCGTATCTCGCCGCTTCGGGGACGACGCTCCTACTCGGCCAGATGGGTTTTCACCGGATCCTTGCGCTCGCTCCCGACATGACGATCGAACGCGAAATCGCGCTGCCGACGCGCTGCGGCGGCTTCGGCTTCGGCCCGGACGGTCGCTTTTACATGATCTCGGCCGACGAGGAGTTCGAAGACCTCAAGTTCGGTACGCTCGATGTTTCGCAAAGCGCACCGCAGTTCGAGGCGATTGGCGCGATGCCCGAAGAGGCGCGCTCGCTGGTATACGATGGATCGCGCTGGTGGACGTCGCTGCGCGACGCCAACGAGATTGCATCGTTCAATCCCTAGCAACGGCTGAGTAGCCGAACGCGATGTGGCAATCGGTAGCCAAGGCCATCGGCGCCCTTACGGCGGGCGACGATGCCGCGCGTCAATACGACATCGCGGCGGAACGCATTCAGAGCGCGCTCCTTAACATAACGGCACCCAAAGTGCAGGGACTAGACGTCGGTATCCACGCCGAGCCGGCGCGTTTGGTCGGCGGGGACTATCTCGACGTTTTCTGCCGTGGCGACCGTCTGCTCTTCGGCTTGGGAGATGCGTCGGGGAAATCGCTCGGCGCAGCCATCAACGCACTGATGCTTCGCTATTTGCTGCGAGGCTTGTTTCAAGTACTCGGACACGGCGAGCTCGCTGCCATCGCGCGCCACGCCAACGACGTCGTGCTCGAGGACCTCGACGAAACCGACTACTTCATCACGCTGCTTCTCGGCACGATCGACGCGAAAACGGGGAGGTTCGAGGTCGTTAACGCCGGGCACGAGCCGCCGCTCGTCCTGCGGCACGCGGCTAACGACGTGGAAGTCATGGGCCGGCACGGTATCGTGCTGGGCGTTGAGCCGGGTGCTCGCTACGCGCTCCAGGAAACGACGCTGGAGGCTGGCGATCGCGTGGTCCTTTACACCGACGGCTTGACCGAGGCCTCAAACGAAAGAGGCGAGCTCTTTACCGTCGAGCGTTTACGCGAACGCCTCGTTCAGCATCGTTATCTCGGAGCGCAGGAGCTGGCCGACGCCCTTTTTGAGGACGTCAAGTCTTACTCCGACGATAGCATGCGCGACGACGCGACAATTCTCGTCGTCCGGCGGATCTAGGCATTTTCGTTTAGCGCCGATTCACTTGAGGTAAAGTTGCTTCATGAGTTCTAAAGACGCACTCGAAAAAGGTCTCGACGCAATCAAGGATGCCGCGAAGAACGTTAAGGATGCGATAACCGAGGCCGGACATCGCTCGGCGGCGGAAGGCGAACAACTCAAGCGCGACGTTGCCGGCGACGAGATGACCGTTCCGGAGAAAGCCGGCTCGATGGCCAATCAAGCGAAGGAGAGCGTGTTGGCCGACGTGGATCGCGCCAAGCGAACCGTTCGCGAAAACACCTAGCCCGACGCAACCACCAACTCTTCAAACGCCTTTTTGCGAGCATGCCCGCAAGAGGGAAGGTGTTGCCGTGGATCTCCTTGTTCGTCGTCTATCTCGTCTGGGGGTCGACGTACTTGGGCATCCGCGTCGCCGTCGCCAGCATTCCGCCGTATCTCATGACGGGATGCCGCTATATCATCGCCGGGTCGCTGCTCTTTGGACTGCAATGGCTCTTCACCAAAGAAAAACCCCCGATGCCGACGCGCGAACAGTTCGCGCGGATCGCGATTACCGCGGTGCTGCTGCTGGTTATCGGCAACGGCCTGCTCTGCGTGGTCGAAACGCGCCAGCAGTCGGGCACCTCCGCGCTGCTCATCGCCAGCACGCCGATCTGGATGGTGCTGCTCGACTCGCTTCGTGCCCGTCGGATGCCGGGTGCCGCCGCCTTCGCCGGCATGGCCGTAGGCACGGTGGGAATCGTCGAGCTCGTCGGAATGAGCCCCTCGCACGCCGACGCTCTGCTCTCAGCCCTCTTACTCTTGGCTTCGCTTTCGTGGGCCGTCGGCTCGATCTACGCCAGCGACGGCAAGCATCATCCGTTCACGGCCGCGTTGGAGATGACGATGGGCGGGTTCTTCTCGCTGGCCGTCGCTCTCGCGCTGGGTGAGACCGCGCACTTTACCCTCGCAGGCGTAACGGCGCAATCGCTCTGGGGCATGCTTTGGCTCATCACTGCAGGCGCGATGCTCGGTTATAGTGCCTACGCTTACGTCGTGCGCACGCTTCCCGCGCCCACCGTGGCGACGTATGCGTATGTCAACCCGATCGTCGCGGTGATTCTCGGCGTGCTCATCCTTCGGGAGCCGGTTACCTGGCACGTCGCCGGCGGCGCGGCGATCGTCGCATCGGTGGTGCTCATCCTTGTGGGCAGCCGCAAGACGGCGCAAGAAGCGGTAGCCGGCACTTAGCCGTATACTCTCTGCGATGGATGCCGACGTCGTCGTCATTGGTGCCGGTGCAGCCGGTTTGGCCGCAGCACGCCGGCTCGCGCGATCGGGAAGGAGGGTCGTGCTGCTCGAAGCGCGCGATCGCGTAGGCGGTCGCGCGTTCTCGCATCCGATCGAGGGTCTACCGCTGCGTGCCGAACTCGGCGCCGAGTTCATTCACGGACCGGCGGCCGAGACGATGGCGCTGTTGCGGGAGACGGCGAGCGCTGCACTCGATCTCGGCGGAGAGTCGTGGCGCCGCCAAAACGGCGAGCTCTTGCGTGACGACGACGGCTTTCTCGAGTGGGCGGCGCTCTTCGATCGCGCGCGTCTGCTGACGCACGACGAAAGCGTGGATAGCTACCTCAAACGCTTCGAAGTCAGCGAGATCACGCGCCGCGCCGCCCGCGGCGCGCGCGACTTCGTTGAAGGTTTCGAAGCC
>DATAPM010000351.1:0-8937 GCA_036265225.1 Vulcanimicrobiaceae bacterium | reverse complement strand
AGAAGCGCGACCGATCCCCAGAAGTTCCAACCCTTCGAAAGGCGTTCGTACTCTTCGACATTCCCGGTGTGCGCGGCGACCGACAGTTGGCGCTGCATGCGAGAGATCGGCCCGAAGGCCAAGCCCGCTAGGATAAAGGCGATCAGTGCCCATAGGATCCAACCGGTGCCGAGGATCGAATATTTGCCGACGATCGCCGCCCCGATCCCGCCGGCCAGCAAGAGTAAAATTCCCGGAATGGTAAAGATGCGGTCGGCGGCGATAATACCATCGATCGTGTTCGCCATAACGGTGGTGTTGCCGCTTCGGTCGGCATGGTTCTTCCAAAACACGCCGACGGTGATGTTGCCCAAGAAGAGCACGACGCCCGCCAGGTGAACCAGTTTCAAAATCAGATACATACCGGAGTGTTGCCTCCTAGAATAGGCATCGATCTCGGCGGTACGAAGATCGAGATCGCCGCGCTCGATCGCGCCGGTGAGGTATTGATTCGCCGTCGCGCCGCGACTCCCGCCGGCGATTACGCGGCCACGCTGCGGTCGATCGCAAGCTTGGTGTCGGGCGTTGAAGCCGAGCTCGGACGGCGTTGCAGCGTGGGAGTGGGAACGCCGGGCGCGCTCGATCCAAGCAGCGGGCTGCTGCGTAACTCCAATAGCACCGTCCTGAACGGCAATCCGCTGGCGCGCGACCTCGAGAGTGCGCTGGGGCGTGAAATACGCATCGCCAACGATGCCAACTGTCTCGCGCTATCGGAAGCAATCGACGGCGCCGCACAAGACGCGAACTTTGTGTTCGCGGCGATACTCGGGACGGGCGTCGGGGGCGGCGTGGCGGTCGGCAAGCGCGTCGTCCCGGGTCGCAACAACGTCGCCGGCGAATGGGGACACAACCCGTTACCCTGGCCGGCACCGAACGAGTTGCCGGGTCCGCTCTGTTACTGCGGGAAGCACGGCTGCATCGAAACCTTTCTTTGTGGCCCCGCATTCTCGGCTGAGTTCGCGCGTGCCACGGGCCGAACGTTGAGCGCGATTGAGATTTGTTCGGCAGCCGAGGCAGACGACGCGCAATCCCTGGCGGCGCTTGCGACATATGAAGACCGGCTTGGAAGGGCACTTGCCGCCGTCGTTAACCTGCTCGATCCCGACGCGATCGTTCTCGGCGGTGGCCTGTCGAACGTTGAGCGCCTCTACACCAACGTGCCGGCGGCGGTCGAACGCTACGCGATATGCCGGCCGATCGATATCAAGCTGCTACCGGCGCGTTGGGGCGACTCGAGCGGCGTTCGTGGAGCGGCGTGGCTCTATTCGTGACGGCGTGCAGCACCACTCAAGGATCGGCTTAAATAGTCGGCGAGCGACTCGATGCGAGCGATCTGTGCGGCATGCGCGATGCGATTGCCTAAAGCGATGGCGGCTTCGCGCGCGGCGGCGTCGACGGTGGCACAGGCCGACACGGGGCGCGTGCCGTCGTAAATCAGCTTGTCGATCTCATCGCTCGCCCATCGACGAATCGCACTAACCGTAAACTGGAGATTCTCTTCCATCATACTGCGCACGGTAACGCGCCAGCCTTAGACCGTGCTGCGAGATGGAGATTACTTTTGATACGATTTCGCCGCGATACGGATGCCGTCGGCGTACGGCGTTCCTGAGAAACCGAACTCGGCGACGAACTTCGACGAATCGAAGACATAGGGGCGTTCGCTTTGATAGAGCATCTCCAGCGACTCGCGCACTGCAGGGTTGAAGAGACCCACCAGCCTGAGCATCGGCTTGCCGAGGACTCGATACTTCGGCGCAATGCCGAATGCAGCGGCCGCCATTTCGATAAAGGCTTTTCCGGTCGGAGGGTCGGGCGTCGTCGGCAGATGCCAGACTTGATTCCAGGCCGAGTCGCGTTCGATCAGCATGGCGACGCCGCGCGCCGCGTCGGGTGTGAAGGTCAGCGAGTGTGGAACGCCGGCGTTGACTAGCCAATAAGCGGTCCCGCCGCTCGCGTACGGTTCCAACACGAGAACGTTGGGAACGCCGTTCCTGGTCTGCGGTCCGTAGAAGTCGGCCGCTCGCGCGATCATCGCCTGAAGATTTCCCGCACCTGCCTCGTCCATGAGCATCGTCGCGATCGCGGCGCGAATTTCGCCTTTCTTGCTAGACGGGCGATAGGGCGTCGCTTCGGTCATCGGTTCGTCGACGCGGCCATACATGTAGACGTTATCGAAGAACAGCAGCTTGGTTCCCGAATGCTTGCACGCTTCGATGGCGTTGCGCATGATGCGCGGCCACAACTCGCGCCAGACGGCAAGATCGTAAGGAAGACCAACGAGCAGGCAGGCCGTCTCCGCGCCTTCGACGGCTGCGCGGGTTTGTGCGGCGTCCGACAAGTCGGCAGTTAACGATTGCGTGCCGTCAATTGTTTTCGGATGGCGCGCCACCAGTCGAACGGCAGCGTTTTTCGCAAGGAGTAGCTTGGCGAGACCATCTCCGATGGCCCCGCCCGCTCCGAGGATCGCGATCACTGTAAAGAACCTCCGCAGTTATGGAACGATCTTGAAAACGACGCCGCAGCCGGCGGCGCCGCCGGGTCCGCCGTCGCTGCAAGACGTTTGCGTTCCACCCGAACGGGTCGTGCCGTAAAGCGCTCCGGTGCCGTCGGTCAGCAAGTTCGTCTGTTCGGGTTCCGCGCCTCGCAGCGGATTGCGGAAATCTGTCACGACGCGAAACTTGTACTTTTTTCCCGATTGCCTGATTTCGAAGACCGTGCCGCAGCCGATACCGTGGCAGCCTCCGCCGCCCAGGGCCGCGGTACCGTAGAGCCGCCGCCCAGACATCAGCAGAGGCTGACCTTCCGGTAAGAAGCCATCGGCTCCGCCGGTGAAACTGTGCAGTACCGACGCCGAATACGTCGATCCGTGCGCGGTGAGTTTATAGATGACGCCGTCGCCTTGTGTGCCGCCCCAGAACGTCGCCCCGTAGATGCTCCCGCTTTGGTCGTCCACGGCCGGCACGGCGTATGGAAGGTTGCCGTCGGAGCCTTTGAATGAATAGGCGAGGCTTTCCGAATAGCCTGAGGACGTCGGCGTCAGTTTAAAGACCGTTCCACAACCGCCCCCGCTACAGTAGCCGTCGTACGACCCGCCATACATCGTCGTACCGTAGATGATGCCGTGTTTGTCGATGGTGACGCCGGCTTGCGGAAGATTGCCGCCAGCCCCTCCTGGGAAACTGTACAATACGCTCTCCGTATAACCCGACGAGCTCGGAGTCAGTTGAAACACGGCTCCGCGACTATACGCTCCACCCATGGCGGCGGCTCCGTAGATGTTCCCGCTCCGGTCCAAGACGACCGGTCCGATCGGTTCTCCGCCGTCGGGGTAACCTTGGAAGCGATAGAGGACGCTCTCTTGATAGCGGTGGTGCGCTAGCGACAACTTGAAAACAGTGCCCCAACCGGCTCCGCCGTTACCGGTGCCTCCCCCGGCGAACGTAACGCCGTACAGCGTGCCGTTTCGCTCGGTAATTCCCCAAGGTTTGTCTCCATCTTGGCCGCCGGCAAAGCTATACAGGATACTTTCGGTGTAATCGGATCCCGACGGCTTGAGTGCAAAGATCGCTCCTCCGCCGGTCGGGCCGCCGAAGATGGTCGTGCCGTAGAAGCCACCCTTGCCGTCGGAAATCATGCCGGCGATTGGCGCAGCTCCGTCGGCGCCCCCAAAACTGTGGAGGACGGTCTCGAGTCCTCGTATCGCGGGCTGATTCGCGGTCGAACCGCTGGTGGTGTTTGACGGCAGCGATGGCCCGGCACCGCTGCTGCATCCCGTCGCTGCTAGCAGGCAAAGTGCGAACGTCCATCGTCTCACGGCGTTACCTCCAGATCGTTTTGCAAGCGGCGACGCCGGCGGCGATGCCGGCGCCGATCACCGGGGAGTTGTTGGGCGTCTGCGTCTGCCGATTATCGCCGCTATCGTCCCAGGCGTACCAGCCGATGTACGTTGCGCCGAATTGACAGAACGCTTTCGCTTGGGCCAGCATCTCGCCGCGCGTCAGACCGGGCTGAAAGAAGCGCTTATCGTAGGAGCCGGCCCACGCTTGACCGATGCCATACAAGGGCGCGTCGGCGAGATTCCAGCCCCGTTTCTTTAAACTGCGCGCCATTGCGGGCAGCAGCCGCGTCATCTTCCAATCGAGATCTTTACCGTCGGACGGTCGGCGTCGTCCGAACGGCGAGTAGTTGTACCATCCGACGATGTCGCAGCCGCCGTGCGAATAGTTTGCGGCGGTGCCGGGATCCCAACCGATTCTTTCGGGCTTCGTGACGCCGGCGCCAAAACCGCAGATAGCCGGCAAGCCGGGATTCTTCTGCGTAATCGCGTCGTGAATTTTTTGCAGCAGAACGCGCCCGCTTCCGGGATCCCACCAGGCCCAGTCGTCGAGCACCCAATGGCCGACGACGTACGGCCGGCGCGCGTCGCGGCGCAGAATGGCGTCCACGTAGCGCAGCGCGGCGGCTTCGGAGTTTACTTTTGGATCCTCATCGGTACGGCAGTAGGAGTTGTAGCCGTAGCTCTTTGGCGGCGGAGCTACGGTGTGCGTGCGGTGGCACTCCCAGAGGAAGAGCACTCCCGATATGCCGGCGTCGACGACGGAGATGCCGCGCGCCTTTAAGGCCCGCTCCAACGCGCCGCCCGGTGCCGGCGATCCGCCGTAAAGGATCGTCGTGTCGATGCCCTGCTTGGCGGCGGTCGCAGCTCGCTTCGGCGTGTCGACGCTGAAGCCGATGACCGCGTGCGCGCTCAAGCCTCGGTGAAAATCGGAGCTGCCGGCGAGAGGAACGAGCGGCGCGCCGGTGCGCACGACACCACAGCCTCCGAGCACGAGCGCGGCGGCAAGTGACCCGGCGCGCGCGAAGCGAATTATTTGTGAAGCATCGTCGTTGAATCGGGGCCGATGCCGCTAATCTCGATTACCGTCGGACCTTTGGCCATCGCATAGTGATGCACGCCCGCTGGAACCGATACGATGCTGCCTGGTCCGAGCGGCTTCATCTTCGCCGCGTCCATCGTGTCGCCCAGGCCGACCATCAACGTGCCGCTGATTACGACGACGGTTTCCGCAGAACCGTGCATATGCGGCATCGCTTTACCACCGTCGGGAACTTTCAAGAGATAGGCGTAATATGCGCCGGCCTTCGACGCGTCGCCGACGACGGGCGCCATCTGCCATCCGGGAAATCCCGGGGCTGGTCCCCACTTGGCACTCTGCGGCGTTACGATCGTCGGCGCCGAAGCGGCCGCCCCGATCGCAGTGAGCGCCGCAAAAGCGAGCGCCGTAAGGAGAATGCGTGAACGAAGCATCTGTGCTACCTCCGTGAGGGTGGCTTCGGCTTGCGGTCGGCTGGTTCCGTTGCGTGGGGGGCGGCGATCGATGCGAGCATATCGGTCGTTCCGGCGACGCGCTCGAGGTGCGGATAGCGCATTCCGTCGTGATAGTCGAGGGAGAGCGTCCGGTACCAGCCGGTTTGCGTAACGATCAGCGAGATCGGCTCGGAGCGGCGCCGAGCGCGGTCCACTGCGTACTTCATCACTTCGGGCGAGAACTGCTGGCCTTCGACGGCGACGATGCGAATTGCGGGGGCCAGACCGGCCTTCCAAGCCGGCGAGTTTCCGCGCACGTCTCGCACGGTGCCGTCGGCGGAGAGATTTGCACCGTAGGAATACCATCCCGTCACGTCGCGATCGTTGGGGGGCCGTCCGGCGAGGAAGACGTTCGGTTGACTTGTGTAGACGAGTCGCCAACCGGCGCGCGCAAACTCGTCGTTCGGGGGGTGGGGCGCGACGTGATAAACGTACGTTTCGAAGAACGAGTGCCAGTCGTACGGCTCAACGTCGTTGAGCAGCCGCTCGACGTCGTCTCGCGTGTAGGTGTCGACCATTGGCCCGGTCGTCGACGGCTGCGTGAAGCGGTGCAGAAAGTCTTCGATCGAGCGCGCCCCGTTGGAGCGCTGGCGAATGATCGTATCGACGTCGAGCCACACCAGCTCGCCTTCGGTGTAAAAGTCGCCCGAGCCGCGGCGAATGTGTCCGTAATCGCCGCGGGTGACGTAATAATAGGGCGCACCCGTCGTCACGTCGATCAGCGGCGTCGTCGCGCGTCCCGTTTCATAATCCATATCGGCGTAGACGGTCGCCATATACTCCGGATACTGGCTGGGCTCGCGAATGCCCGAGCGGAAGGAGAGCAGGTCGCCGAGATATTGATTCATGCCCTCGTAGACCCAAAGGAGATCGGTCTTCTGTGGAACTTGAAAGTTGGGCGTCGTCAAGTCTGCCGGACGACGGTATTTCCCGTTCCACGAGTGCGAGAACTCGTGCGTGACGAGATCCCCGTCGGAGATCGAGTCGGCCGGATCGGTCAGAAAGTCGTCGGGTGCGCGGTTGTCGCTCGATTGGTGATGTTCGATGCCTTGGAAATCAACCGTATCGCTAAGGGTCAGCAACGCGTGATAGTCTTCGAAATGCCGCGAGCCGTAGAGAGCGAAGGCTTCGGCCGGCACGCGACGGTACGCCTCGAGCAGCTTTGCGGGGATATCGAGGTTCTGCGGATAGTCGGCGAAGGCGTCGAGTTGCACGAACGCCGCACCGTCACGCCACAGATCCCACTTCCGCACGTAGGCTCCCATATCGAGGGGCGAATCCACCAACATCTCGAGCGGCGCAACGTTGAAGTCGACGCGGTCGCCGCTGCGTGAAGCGCCGCGCAGGGCGGTTGCGTAGTCCCATCCCGCAGGCAGCGCTATCGCCGGCTTGACGAAATAACGGTGCGAGTCGATGCCTTCCTGATAGAGCAGTGCGCGATTCCAGTTCACGACGGCGAGCGAATGCGACGACATGTGATCGCCGGGCGCATTCATCAGTACCGTAAAGGTGAGGTCCACGCCGGTGGCTCCCGGCGGCACGGTGAGGTGAAAGGCGTAGAGGTCGACCGCGTCGCGATGCCACTCCAGCGACGAGCCGTTGGCGGAAACGCGCAGCTCGGCGAGGTCGTTGAGCGGTCCGGTGGGCCCGTGCTCGCCGGGAATCCACTTGGGATAGACGATGGTGAAGTCGCCGGGTGCGGCCGGGATACGCTCGCGGACGAACATGAGTCCCTCCGCTGCTCGCGAGGCGTCGACGAAAAGTGTAACCGGCTGCCGCTCGGTCGCGTACGGCGCCTGTTGTGCGGCGTTTTGAGCGCCGGCGGCGGAGGGTGCCAGCAGGGCGCAGCAAACCAGGGCTAAGATCAAGCGCGGCATCTTGGGCCGTTCGCAGCGCAGCGGGTGCGACCTTCAGTGCCGCGGCGGCAGGTCCGGCGGGCAGAGATAACCAAAGTGCCCCAGTTCTTTCCTCCCCCGCCCTTTCCGACGGAGGTCGCTAGAACCACGTGAAGATCGTGGTGACTGTTAAACTCGTTCCGGATCCGAATGCGGAGAAGCGCATCGATCCGCAGACCAAACGCCTGGTGCGCACCGGCGTAGAGACGGTTCTCAATCCTTACGACGAGTACGCACTCGAGGCCGGGCTCCAACTGAAGGAACGCGCCGGAGGCGATTCGCGCGTCACGGTGTTTTCGATGGCACCCGAAAGTCTTAAAGAGACGCTGCGTAAGGCGCTGGCCATGGGCGCGGACGACGCCGTATTGCTAAGCGACGCCACGCTCGAGGGAAGCGACGTTTGGGCGACTGCGTACGCGATGGCAGCCGCGCTCCGTACCCTTGACTTCGATTTGCTCGTCGTCGGCGGATTGACCGACGATAGCAGCACGGGCGCGGTGCCGGCCGCGCTTGGCGAGCATCTTGGCCTTCCCTGCGTTACCAACGCGCGCAAGATTGAAATTGATGGGACGAGCCTCGAGGTGGAACGCGAGACGGATGCCGGCTATCAGATCGTACGGGCCCCGCTGCCGCTCATGCTCACGACCGCGCTCACATTCGGTGAGCCGCGCTACGCCTCTCTCAAAGGCATCATGGGCGCCAAGAAAAAGAGCATCGCCACGCTCTCCGCCGGCGAGCTCGGGCTCGATCAACCCGTCGGCGAGCAGGGCTCGAAGACCGAGTTGCGCAGTTTCGCGCCGCCGCCCGTCCGCGGGAGGGGCAGAACGCTCGAAGCCGCCGACGGAGCCGCCGGCGCGCAGGCGATCTTCGAGTTTCTTCAAGAGAAGCGGCTGGTCTGAGGGCAGCATCGTGAAAAACGTTCTGGTTTACGTCGAGCATCGTCAAGGCGCCACGCGCAAGGTGACGTTCGAACTGGCGAGCGAGGCGCGGCGAATTGCCGATGCGCTGGGTGGGACAGCCACCGCCGTTGTGCTGGGTGCCGGCGCGGCGGAGCTGTCCGGACGCCTGCGGGGGTACCCGCTGGACGCGATCTACGTCAACGAAGATCCGGCGGTCGACGCGTTCGTGCTCGATCCGGTCGTCGACTATCTGCAAGCGGCCGCGCAGAGCGCCGGGCCGTCGTTGCTGCTCATTCCCAATACGCTTTCCGGCCGCGACGTTGCCGGCCGCATCCTCGCGCGTCTCGGCGCCGGCATCGTCGCCGACGTGGTCGACGTCCGAGTTGAGGGTGGTGAGGTGATCTGCGTTTCGCCAAAGCTAGGCGGCGCGATGGTAACCGAGTGCGCGCTGCGCGCGGGTGAGTACGGCGTGGTGACGGTCCGTCCAAATGCTTTTGCCGCCGCGTCTGGGGGCGCCGGCGCCGAGATCCGGCCGCTTGAGAAGCCGGCTAAAGAGTATGCGGCGCGCGTCGAGCGAGACGTGGAAGAAGGCGCCGGCGAGCTTGCGCTCGAGGAAGCGCCGGTCGTTATTGCCGGCGGCCGCGGGCTCGGTGGGCCGGAACCTTTCAATACGTTGTTGAAGCCACTAGCTCGTGCGCTTGGTGGCGCCGTCGGCGCATCGCGAGCGGCGGCC
>DATAPM010000350.1:0-11148 GCA_036265225.1 Vulcanimicrobiaceae bacterium | reverse complement strand
GATCTTCTTCGGATTATTGGTAAGCACGCGCATCTCCTTAACCCCGAGATCGACGAGAATCTGCGAGCCGATGCCGTAGTCACGCTTGTCCGCCGGAAGGCCCAGGGCCAAGTTTGCCTCGACGGTGTCGGCGCCGCGATCCTGCAGTTCGTAAGCGCGAAGCTTATTGGCCAGACCGATGCCGCGGCCTTCCTGGCGCAGGTAAAGGAAAACCCCGCGCCCTTCCTGAGCGATTAGCGACATCGCCGCGTCGCGCTGAGCGGAGCAATCGCAGCGAATAGAGTGCAGCGCATCACCGGTCATGCATTCGGAGTGGACCCGTACCAGAATGTCCTTACCGTTTCCGACCTCGCCCATGACCAGCGCGACGTGGGTATTTTCGTCGATGCTCGTCGTATAGGCGACGCCCTTCCAAGTGCCCATCGTCGTGGGCAACTCGAACTCGGCGATCTTGGAGACGAGCTTCTCGGTGCGCATTCGATAGGCGATCAAATCCTTGACGGTGATGAGCTTGAGCCCGTGGCGGTCGGCATAGCTGCGCAAGCCTTCCAAGCGCTCCATCGTGCCGTCATCGGCCATAATTTCGCAGATGACCCCGGCCGGATAGAGCCCGGCCAAACGCGCGAGGTCGATCGCGGCCTCGGTCTGTCCCGCGCGAACCAAAACGCCGCCGTCGCGAGCGCGCAGCGGAAACGTGTGCCCGGGCCGCAAGAAATCCGCCGCACCCGCCTCGGGGTCGAGCAGACGCTTGATGGTAGCGGCCCGGTCGTGCGCCGAAATACCGGTTGTCGTTAAACCGCGCGCTTCAACCGAAACGGTGAAGGCCGTTTCGTGCAAGGCGGTGTTCTCGCGCACCATCTGAGGAATATGCAGCTCGTCCAGTCGTGCGCCGAGCAGCGGCACGCAGATCAGCCCGCCGGCGTGCTTGCGCATGAAGTTGACGGCGTCGGGCGTTACCATCTGGGCGGCCATGACGAGATCGCCCTCGTTCTCGCGATCCTCATCGTCGAGTACGACTACCATCTTCCCGGCCCGCATGTCGGCGATCGCCTCTTCGATCTCGTCGAAGGGATTGTCGCGCTCGGCCAACTGACCGCTCAGCGAAGGAAAGAGATGGGTCAGGCGCTGGAGCGTGCGATATGACGGCTCGCGGCGACCCGAGCGCAATAGCGAAATGGCCGACTCGGTCAGACCGGCACTCTCGGCGACCCCGGCCGCGCTCAGGGCAGCCTCCTCCATGGCAGCGTTCAACAGATCGGCGAATCGGCTCATTGCCGTCTAGCGTACGGTGGACTTAACAAATGTCAAGCCAATTCAGTCGCTAGTCGCTTGCTCGCTCGGCAAATTGGACTCCAGCTAACAAAAACACATGCTCAAATCGCTGCGAGGAGGCCTTTCCATGCCGAAACGCCCCACCTCGATACTTGCCGCCGCGCTACGGCTTGCCGCCTGCGGAAGGGGAGCGACGCCGCCCGCAACGGCTGGACTGTACTAGCCCGGTGCATTTTCGCGATCGCTTAAAACGCCGGTGGTCGTCGCGCCGCAAGGCCGCCCGAACTTCTCACCTACGACATCGACTCCAATACCGCGACGACTCTCTCCGATCCATTTGGCACTCCCCTCGACATCGCGATCGATACCAACGAAACGCGTTACGTTCTCGATTCCCGAGGTGTCAGCGTCTTTAAGGCCGACTCCACCCAGCCGTACCAACTCAGGTGTGGTTTGCTGCAATACGGCCAGGAGATTGCCGTCGACAATGAAGGTGACGTCTTCGTCAATGGATATGCGCCCGGGCCAGGCAGCACGCCGGGTCGTTGAGTTTCCGGTTGGAACCTCGCAGTGCGCGCAGGTGCCGATTAGGCAGGAGCAGGCTTATGTGAACGGCCTCGGCGTCGATCCCAAAACCGACGACCTGATTATCGCCGACAAAATCGGATGCGCCGGCGGCCATGAGGGAACCATGGTCGTCTACACGCGCCCCTACGGCGCGAAGATCGCTCATCGGGGTAATCTGCGCGGCAACTGCCCACAGCAGTTTCGTCTCGATGCGACCTCCACCCATATGCTCTTTAGCGACGGAATACCGGAGATGCGCGCGAGAGATTCGCACCCGCGGTGTTACTCCCAATGCGTGACGCAGCGAGGCTATCCGAATCTCCGCCAAAGGCGATTTACTCGGGCGGCGTTCCGCATGCCCTCACGACAATCCCGAACGCCCTGCCAAACTAAAAACCGCCACAAATACTGCCCTAACATACTTGAAACAGTCGTTTCAAGTATGTTAGGATAGCCCGTGTCGCGTACCCCGGACGAGGCCCGGCGCGCCGAGCTGCTCGACCGAGCCGTCGACTACGTCTGTCGCCACGGTTTGGCGGATCTTTCGCTGCGGCCGCTTGCCAAAGCCGTAGGCTCTAGTCCCCGCGTTCTGCTCCACTACTTCGGTTCGAAGGAGAACTTGGTTGTCGAAATCGTCCAGCGCGGGCGCGCCCGTCAGCGGGGTATGATGGCGGAGCTCAAGCTCTCCGATCTCTCGCCGCGCGAGATCTCGCGGACCCTTTGGCGCCAGTGGAGTAAGCCCGAGTGGGAACCGCTGACGCGACTCTCCTTCGAGATTTACGGAATGGCGCTGCAAGATCGTTCGCGCTTCCCCGGATTCTTAGAAAACTCCATCAACGAATGGCTGACCGCGCTCGAGGCGTGCACCCAGCTTCCCGGCTACACCCGCACGCGGTCGCGCGCTCTGGCGACCATCTTGATTGCCGGGTTCCGCGGTTTTTTGCTCGATCTTTTTGCTACGCACGACCGTGCGCGCATCGACCGCGCAGTCGATCTCTGGCTTTCGATGCTCTATGCAGAATAACGGCGCGCGTCGCGGAGCGACGATCTTTATCTTCGTAACGGTTCTCATCGATATGCTGACCTTCGGCATGATCGGTCCGGTGCTGCCCAAGCTCATCGCCGGCTTCGTCGGCAACGACTACGCCCACGCCGCCGAGCTCATCGGGCTTTTCGCAACGGTCTGGGCGGTAATGCAGTTCTTCGCCTCACCGTTTCTCGGAATGCTCTCCGACAAGGTCGGCCGGCGACCGGTCATCCTGTTGTCCAACGCCGTTAGCGTGGTCGACTTTGCGATCATGGCGCTGGCGCCCAACCTGTGGTGGCTCTTCGCCGGCCGCGGTCTCTCCGGCGTTGCGTCGGCCAACATGACGGCGGCCAGCGCGTACATCGCCGACGTCACGCCGCCCGAGAAACGCGCCGCCGCGTTCGGCATGATTGGAAGCGCGTTTGGTTTAGGATTTATGCTTGGTCCGGCGATCGGCGGCGTCGTCGGCAACATCAATCCGCGCCTGACGTTCTGGGCGGCCGCCGCCTTTGCTCTGGTCAACGTGCTCTACGGACTCTTCGTGCTTCCCGAATCGCTGCCGCGCGAGCGTCGCACGCAACGGATCGAGTGGAAACGCGCCAATCCGATTGGATCGCTGCGTCTTCTTCGCTCCCATCACGGACTCTGGGGGCTGAGCTTGGTCAACCTGGTGACGTATGTCGCGCACGAGGTCTTTCCCAACGTGTGGGTCATCTTCTGCATCGCTGCGTTCGGTTGGAGTACCGGGAGCATCGGCCTAACGCTCACGCTTGTCGGCGCGGTATCGGCGGTAAATCAGGTGACGATGGTCGGTCCGGTGGTAAAACGACTCGGCGAACGCCGCGTGTTGCTGGCTAGCCTCGCCGTTGCGGTGATCGGTTTGGCGCTCATGGGCATCAACAACGGCATCGTCTTCTTGGTAGCGGCAGTCATCATCGCGCTGCCGATGTATCAGGCCTCGTCGCAAGCGCTGATGACGCGCCGCGTGGGCCCCGAAGAACAGGGCGAACTGCAAGGCGCGCTGGGATCGCTACGCGGCATCTCGATGCTGGTTGGACCGGGAATCTTTTCCCTAACGTTCGCGCAGTTTGCCGGGCCCTGGCGCGCACTGGGATTGATCGGCGCACCGTGGCTGCTCGCGGCGCTTCTCTACGCGGTTGCGCTTGCCATCGCGTGGCGCGTAACGTCCCGCGCCGACGACGTTGTGCTTCCCATGCCCGAGGCGGGGCCGACGATCTACGCCGAGGGTTAATCGTTACGGGCCGGTCGCCATCTTGATTAGGTTCGACGCGGCGACCGAATAGAAGGGCGATTGGCTCCCGTTCTTTCGCGCGTGGTATAAGTCGACGCCGGCATCGTGGGGGTCGACGTAGAGCACGCGTCCTCGTTCGGTGATTGATTGCAAGACGTACGCGCCCGACGGAAGGACGACCGTGCTCGTTGGTTGACCGGAACCTTGGGCATCGGGTGCATAGCGCTCGACCCGACCGTTTTTATAGCTGTCGTCGGTGCTACCGATATACAGGCTTCCCTTGGCATCCGTCGCGATGCAGAGCGCGTTACCCACATATTCGCCACTGAAGACGCGTGTTTTCTTGGGATGGGAGGTCGCATTTGCAAATTCGTCGACTTCGTAACCGCTGTCGTCGACGAAAAGGTCATCGGCTGCGTCGACGGCGAGGCTTTGCAATTCCTCAGAGCTCGGATACCGGATGAGCTGGATGGGAAGGGCCCTTCCGTTAGCCGTCGGACTGAATACGGCCACGTCTGCGCAAAGCCGTGGATACGTCGGCGCGCTGCGATCTCGATGACGCTTGGGGCGCAAGGGATCTCCAGACGTTTCTATCCCGACGAAGAGGTACCCGGCGGCATCGGTTGCGATAGCGCTGATTTCCGCTCGCCCACCGTCTTGGCGGGCGCATAAGTTGTGGTGGTATTTCGGGATGGTTATCTCGCGAGCGGGCTGGTTTGAGTTCGGGGGAAACGCGAACACAGCGTCGTCATACTGCTGGGCCTCTGAGTACATCGTTCCGTCGGCGGTGACGGCTACGTCGCCGCCATAGCCGTTGTAGACAAGATCGGGAGTCGTTTCGGGAACGCCGTCGATCAGCTTGAAGCGTTCGATGGACGGATAGTGCGTCGAGGTCGCAACCGAGAGCCAGAGGTGGCCGGTGCTCCGCGGAGGGACCGCTTCGCGATTTGCCGGCCGCGACGCGACCGGTGGACTGGACGCCGTTCCTGCTTGACAGCCCGCTAAGGCGATGAGCCCAAGAAGTAGCGCGCTTTTCATTTCAGCCCTCCGGAAAAATTACGATCGGCTTGACCATCCTTAATTCGGCAAGCTCGCGATAGGCTCCCGGAACCTCATCGAGGGAAATCAGCGTTGCACCGACCTTCTCGGCCGTAACGACGCCTTTTTCAATGGTTTCGAGCGCGGCTCGCGTATCGTCGGGCCCGCACGAATAGCTCGCCACTACGCGCAAGTCCCCAAAATAAAACCTCTGCGAGTCGACCGTTACTGGTACTTCGGGCGGAAACGGCGTGAACATCACAACCGTGCCGCCGGGCGTCGCCATCTCCACGGCCGTTTGCAGCGCGCCGGCCGCTCCGGGCCCGCAGATAACGACTTCGGCGCCGTTGCCCAGAACGCGGCGCGCATCGTCCGGGTGTACGGCCGTTGCACCGTTGCGCTCGGCAAGCGCGCGGCGTTCGGCGATGAAGTCGCCGCCGATAACGTCGGCCCCCATAGCGCGGGCGGCCAAGACGTGAAGCTGCCCCATCACGCCCAACCCGATGACGTAACACCGGTCGCCGGCGCGCAGACCGCTGCGCCGCAGCGACTTCAACACGCAGGCGAGTGGCTCGACGAGCGATGCATCGGGAAAAGGAACGGTCGCCGGCAACACCAGCGTATCGCGCTGGTTCTCGCGAGCGACGCGAAAATATTCGGAAATTCCTCCGGGATCGATCTTAGTAGCACGCCACGTCGCGCATTGAACGTAATCGCCGCGCCGGCAGGCACGACACTCAAAGCACGGCGCGTGATGGTGTACGAAGACGCGGTCACCGACCGCGAACTCAGACTCCCCGCGCACCTCCGCAACGATCCCGGCCGGTTCGTGCCCGAGCACCAGCGGCGCCTTGCGGCGAATGTACCAAGCCATTACGTCGCCGCTGCAGATGCCGCTCGCGGCCGCACGAACGAGCACGTCGCCGTCGTTCAACTCCGGAACGGCCCGCTCTTCGATTCGGATGTCGTCAACGTCGTAGAGCACTGCTGCGTGCATCGAGCGCGGGCTCACGGTTGTATCATCGCTTTCATTCCTTCGCCCGCATCGAGATGCTCGAACACCATGCCGATCTCGTCGAGACGAAAGACGTGCGAGATCAGCCGTTCCAGCGGCAAGTCGAGTCGTGCAATTAGCTCGTACGCGGCGCGAACGTCGGCCGGGCTGAAGTGAAACGGCGCAAGCAGCTGCACCTCGTCGTAATGCAGCCGCGCCGCCAGAAACGTTACGCGCGCGTCGCCCGGCAGGCCGGCAAAAAACGAGACGCGGCCGCCTCGCCGCACCAGCGACGGCGCCTCCTCCCACATCTCGACCGTTCCGGTGCATTCGATAACGGCGTCGGCGCCGCGTCCGTCCGTTCGCTCGAGGATGCTGCGCTCGATGGGCGCGCTGCGCGAGTCGATGCTCTGCAAGCCGAGTTCGCCCGCGAGCGTCAGTCGTTCGGATCGCCGGCCAAAGAGCAGCGCGTCTACGCCGCGCTGCTGCAGCAGCAACGCGTGCAGGACGCCGAACCCGCCGTTGCCGAGCACGGCGACCGTCGAACCGGGTTCCGGCGCGAGCACCGCCAGAGAGTGCACCACGCATGCCAGCGGTTCCAAAAAGGCGGCCTGCGCGTAACTCACGCCGGCCGGTTTGTGAAAGCAGTTTCGGTCGACGACGCGCGGCGGCACGGCGATGAGGTCGGCGTACGCGCCGAGGATCATGTCCGGCATCACCCGCTCGCAGAGTTCTTCCTGGCCCTGGCGACACCAGAAGCAGGTGCCGTCGGGAGCGGTATGCGTGCACATCACTGCGTCGCCCGGAGCGAAGGCCGTAACGCCTGCGCCTACCGCTTCAACGTCGCCGGAGAATTCGTGACCGAAACGGGTCGGCATCGGCATCTTAGGATGACCGCGGCGATAGGTCTTGAGATCGGTTCCGTCGGTGAGGGCTGCGCGGATCCTCACCACGATTCCGCCCGGCTCGGGTTGCGGCGGCGCCTCGTCGCGCAACTCGATGCGTTTTGGCGCTACCAGCATCGCTACGCGCACGCAAGCATTGCCGATCTAATAGGTTCGGGGAGCGGACGGCTGGTTTTAGTCGTCGCATCGATTGCCGCGACGATGAGCGTGAAGGCGGCGCCCGGTTCGCCCGTTCGCTCGTTGAAGAACACGGTCTTCCAACGGACGCTCGAGGCGCCGACGCGCTCGATGTGCGTTTGCATCCGCAGCCAATCGCTCATGAACGCGGGCGCGTGATACTCAGCCTCGACCCGAACGCGCGGCAGCCAGAACCCGTACTCGGTGAAAACGCTTTCGTAAGGGAAGCCGAGTTCGGCAAAGAGCCGCATTTCAGCGTACTCGGCAAATCGCGAGTAGGCGGCAAAATACATGATGCCCGCCACGTCCACGTCGGCCCACTGCACCTGCAGGCGTGCCTCGAACGTGCGCGCGCCGGCCGGCAGCGTATCGCGAAAACGAGTCAATCGTTGCTCCTTCCTTCGTGAACGTAGCGTGCCAAGGGATCGGCTTCCAAATTGACGCGCGATCCCGCGGGACGCTCGCCCAACGTCGTTCGCGCGAGCGTTTCGGGGATAAGCGCAATCTCGAACCAACCGTCGCCGGTCAGTGCGACGGTCAGACTCACACCGTCGACGGCGACGAACCCCTTGGTCACGACCATCCCGCGTAGCGCCGCCGGCAGTTCGATGCGCATCCGCTCTCCCTGGCCTTCGGACGTGCGCCTCAGAACGCGCGCGGTCGCATCGACGTGGCCGTAGACGAAGTGACCGCCTAGCCGGTCGCCCACTTTCAACGAATATTCCACGTTAACGCGATCGCCGCGCGCGCGGTCGCCCAGGGTGCTGCGCGAAAGCGTCTCGGGAACGAGATCAAACGTGATGACATCTGTTTCAACGGCCGTCGCCGTTAAGCAGACGCCATCTACCGCGATCGAGTCCTTCGGAACCGGGTTCTCGCGATCAATGCCTTCGCAGCGCAGTTCCAAGCGGGCGCCTCCCGACGCCAGCGGCTCAAACCTGACGACCTCGCCGCCATAGCCGATCAATCCACTAAACACGCTCGAAAGTACCCCCGATCATGAGGTCGTCGCCGAGGCGCTCGATCCGGTCGAAGCGCGGCCGGAGCTTCCTCTGCGTCAAGTCGCTGCCCGAGAGAACGGGAACGGCGCGCTCGTTCCCCAGTATTGTAGGCGCGATTACCCAGTAAAAGCGATCGACCGCCTCGGCCGCGATGAGCGCGGCGGCCAGCTTCGGACCGCCCTCGCAAAGGACGCTAAAAATACCGCGCACGCGGAGCGCTTCCAGCGCCGCAATAGGATCGAGCCGCAGCGCACCGGCTTCACCCACGTAAACCATGTCGGCCTTCTCACGCAACGCGTCGAATCGCTCGCTCCGGCCGGACGGCACCAACACGATGGTGCGGTCGTAGCCGGGTTGGTCGTCGAAAACGCGACTGGTTTTCGCAATCGGTTCGCTCTCGCACGCGACGATGCGCCGGTACGGCCTGGCGCGATGACGCGGCGGCCGCACGGTGAGAAGCGGATCGTCGATGCGCACGGTGTTTGCCCCAACCATCAGCGCATCGCAAGCCGCACGCAAATCGCGCACGTACGACGCCGTCCGAGGACCGGTCAGCTGTTCGCGCACGCCGGGGCGGCTGGCGACGGCCCCGTCGAGCGACATCGCCATCTTGAGTGCGACGTATGGCCGGCGGCTTGTGCTCGCTCGCGCGAAGCTCTCGATGAGCTCGTGTGCGGCCGCATCGTTCGTTACGGCAACGTCGACGCCGCGCGATTTTAGGAGCGCCGCTCCGCCGCCGTGCTCGCTGGGGTCGCGCGTGCCGGCGACGACGCGCGCGATGCCCGCTTTCAGCAACGCTTGAGTGCAGGGCGGCGTGCGGCCAACGTGCTTACAGGGTTCCAGCGAAACGTACAGCGTGGCGCCGCGAGCTTGCGCACCCGCCCCGGCCAGCGCCTCCGCCTCGGCGTGCGGCCCACCGGCGCGCCGGTGAAAGCCCTCGCCGACGACTCGGCCATCGCGGACCACGACCGCGCCGACGGGCGGGTTTGGGGCGCTGCTGCCGATTCCGCGCGCGGCGAGTTCGTAGGCGCGCTGCAAAAAGAGCGCGTCCAGCGGCGTCAGTCCCTCGTCGGAGCTCTCCACGGCTGCTGGCTCTTCGTCACCGCGACCACAACGGCTTGCTCGACCCGTCCGCCGGCGGCGCGCAGGGCCGCCGCGCAGTCGCGAAGCGTCGTGCCGGTCGTACAAACGTCGTCTACGAGGATCACCCGGTGCGCGGCTACGGCGCCCGGCACGCATGCAAAGCGCCCGACGGCCGTCAGCCGCGCGGCGCGCGAGCGCCCACGCTGGGTATCGCCCGCCCGTTGAACCAAGGCAGCCGCCACGCGCGCACCCGATGCCTGCGCCGCCCGGCGCGCGATTAGCTCGACGCCGTCTATGCCGCGAACGCGCCGCCGCTTCGCCGTCGTCGGTACCGGGACGAGTAATGCTCCGGCTTCTAAAAATTGCGCAAGCCGTTGCGCCAGCGCGTCGGCAACATCGCGCCGTCCGTCTTTGAGCGCGAGCACCGCCGACCGGAGCGCACCGTCGTAAAATCCGCTCGCGGTAACGTGCAGCGTCGGAAGGCGTATGTGAATCGGTTCACGGCGCGGCGCACAGGCGATACAAAGCCCGCTGCCCAGCGCATTGCACGCGGCACACTGAGCGGGAAAAACAAGATCGAGCAAATCGCGCCACGCCACCGCTTTCAATCACGGCGGCGTGGCGCGCGGCTAGGCGCGGCTATTTCTTACTGATCGCTACGCCGGGCGGACTTCTAAAACCCGTGAGCTTCTTGCTGGGCTTCCCATTGCCGGGATACGGATAGAAGGCGACGAGGCCAAGCGAAACGTCGGCGCCGATGAGCGTCTTTCCGTCGATCGCAAAACCCTGCACGTCGGTCGAGCCCTTGAGTACGATCGTTTTGAGAATCTTGCCGCCGGCGCCGGTCGTGATCTCGATCGCAGAATCGTAATACGAGCTTCCAATAGGCTCATATTGCTGATTACCGACGACGACGTGCGTTCCGTCCCAGCGGATCGTCCCGGGGTAGCCAAATTGGCTTGCGCCGCCCTTGACGTCGATGAAGGTGAACTTCGACTTGCCTTTGGGCAGCTCGGCAAAGAAGTTTTCGTACGCGGGCGTTAGTCCGTCGACGAAGAGATTGCCCTTGTTATCGTAACCGCAAAAAAGCATGACAGAAATGTTCGGGTCGGTGTAATAGACCGGAGTGTTCTGCGCTTTCGGATAGATCGCGACGGAGCCCGGGTCGTAGGAATAAGAGGCGTAGTTGGAGACGGCCACGTTTCCCGTGACCGGGTCGACGTCGCACGACACCGCGTACTCCGCTCCGTCGTCGAGTTGTGCGATCGGACTCTTGCCGCCGTGGGCGTACTCTACGATGCCCTTTCCCGGCCTATTGTTCACGACGAAGACGTTGCCTTTCTTATCGGTGCAAATTCCGTCGGGATAACTCAAGTAGGTGAGCTTACCGGCCTTTTTCAGCCCGGGATAGGTGTAGACGTAGACCGCGTCGTCGGGGTAGCTGCTGACGTACATCAGATCGCCGGCCTTTGCCTCGGGATCCATCCACGATGCGCCGCCCGAGCGACCCGGGGCGGCGCCCATTCGGGAAACTCCGCCGCTCCTGTCGAGCACAGCGCCGCGCGCCGTAACGATGTGTGCGGAACTTTGTAATGGGCCGAAAGACCCATCGAACGATCGGGACCCGTTGCAAGCGGCAAGCGCCAGCGCGACGAGCGCCCAAAATGCACCGCGCGCGAGTTGTAGAACTCTCACGGAAATGGTGCTCCTATTCTTTCCCAGCGAGAAGTATCGCAACGGAGTTCGCCGGTGCACCACCGCGGCCTCCTCGAAGCCGCGCGGGCTCGCTTACGTGGATGCGAGCTTCGAGAGTTCGCTCACCAAAACGTCGG
>DATAPM010000349.1:0-7961 GCA_036265225.1 Vulcanimicrobiaceae bacterium | reverse complement strand
CGGCGCTTTGCGCGGCTGTGCGGCCGGAGCGCTTGGACTTACGATCGGCAACGCGCTGGAGTTGAGCTGGGATGGACGCAGCGATTGGATTCGCATCGCGTTGCTGGCCGTCACCGCGTTAGCGGTTACCTACCTGCGCATGCCGCTGCTCTTGGTGCTCGTCGTTTTCGGCGGGTTGGGAATTGCGCACGAGTATCGCCGCTGGCGAAAGGCGCCTAAGTGAGCGGCTCGGCGCAGACCCTACTCCACCTCTTGTGGGTCTTTAGCCAGCTTTCAGTGCTGGGCTTTGGCGGCGGCAAGGGCATCATTCCCCAGATGCACGCCGATGCCGTCAACCACTATCACTGGGTGACGTCGGAGCAGTTCACCCAGTTTTATACTCTCGGCAAGCTCGTGCCGGGCCCGACGACGATCTTTGCCGCGCTCGTCGGTTACGCCGCGACGCCGCAGCGCCCGTATCTCGGAGCCGCGGTAGCTACGCTGGGCATGTTCGTCCCGTCGAGCGCGATGATGGTTGGCTTCGACGCTTTGTGGACGCGCTTCCAAGACTCGCCGTGGCGTGCCATTCTCTCGCACGGCTTGGCGCCGGCGATCGTCGGGCTGGTATGGTCGAGCGTCTGGACGATTGCCCGCGGCGCTCCCAGCAGCGTCGTCGCCTACGTCGTAACCGCGGCCGTCACGCTCCTAATGCTACGCACTAAGGTGAGCGCGCCGCTGCTAATCCTAGTAGCGGGGGGCGTAGGGGTCGTAGCGCTTCGCTAAGCGAAGCGACCGGCCTATGCCCATCGAGCTTCATGAAGTGCGCTCTCGTTTATTTCACGGAACCAAGCGGCGGATCTACCACCTGCTCGAGGAGATGGGCACGTCGGGCGATCAGATTTGGCCGTTTGCCTCGCAGCCGTTCATGCGTTCGCCGGGGCCGCTTTCGCCGGGCCGCACCGAGGAGTGGCACCTCGGTATCCACGGAATTTTGGATGAGGCGGTTCCCGAGGAGCGCATCGTCTGGCGCTTTCAAAACGACGGCTTTGACGGAACGCACGCCTACCACTTATCGAGCGAAGCCAAAGAGACGCTGCTCGAATATCGTGTCGACGCGATGCTCTCCGACACCGACGGACGTCTGCTCTGGCGGCGCTTCGAAGACCAGTTCGAACGCTCGACCGAAGCCCTCTTCGACAAGCTCGCCCGGGTCTTAAAGCGTTGAGCGGAGCGGCGGCTGCGTCGGGCCGCCGTTCGCCGGACGCGGTTGACTTCATTGACGTCGCGAGCCTCCTCAACGATGAGGAGCGCCTGATTCGCGACACGGTGCGCGCCTACGTGCGCGACCGCGTCCTGCCGAACATCGCCGAATGGTTCGAAGCCGGAACGCTGCCGCGCGAACTTGGCACCGAACTCGGGCGGCTGGGGCTGTTGGGCATGCATCTCGAGGGCTACGGCTGTCCCGGCGCAAGCGCGGTCGCGTATGGATTGGCTTGCCTTGAGTTGGAAGCCGGCGACTCCGGAGTGCGCAGCTTCGCCTCGGTGCAAGGCTCGCTGGCGATGTTTGCCATCCATCGTTGGGGCGACGAAGCGCAGAAGCAGCAGTGGCTGCCGCCGATGGCGCGCGGCGAGCGCATCGGCTGCTTCGGGCTAACCGAACCCGACTTCGGCAGCAATCCCGCGGGCATGCGGACGTTCGCGCGACGGGATGGTTCGGACTGGGTGCTCGACGGAACGAAGATGTGGATCACTAACGGTTCCATCGCCGACCTTGCCATCGTGTGGGCGCAGACCGATGGCGGGATTCGCGGCTTCATCGTACCGCGCGGCACCCGCGGTTTTCACGCCAACGACATCCACCGCAAGCTCTCCCTGCGCGCGTCGATCACCAGCGAGCTCGTGCTCTCGGATTGCCGCCTCCCCGGCGAGGCGCTCTTACCCCTGGGCGAGGGCCTGGGTGGGCCGCTGGCGTGCCTCAACGAAGCGCGTTACGGCATTGTTTGGGGTGCGATCGGCGCGGCGCGAGCCTGCTACGAAACGGCGCTCGAATACAGCAAGACGCGCGTGCAGTTCGATCGTCCGATCGGCGGCTATCAAATCACACAGCAGAAGCTGGTAGACATGCTCGTCGAGCTCGACAAAGGAGCGCTGCTCGCGCTGCACCTCGGGCGCATGAAGGACGAGGGCCGGCTGCATCCCGCGCAGGTCAGCTTCGCGAAACTCAACAACGTGCGCGAAGCACTGCGCGTCGCGCGCGAAGCACGCACCATCCTCGGCGCCAACGGCGTGACGCTGGAATACCCGGTGATCCGCCACATGAATAACCTGGAGTCCGTGCTCACCTACGAAGGCACCAGCGAAATGCACGCGCTGGTGGTCGGCAAAGAAATAACCGGCCTCGCCGCCTTCACCTAGCTTCGCAGGCCCCTCGTCGTCCCCGGGCTTGGCGAAGAGCATCGGGAGGGATACCCACCCGGCGCGGCCCCGGGCGTTGGCGGGCAATTTGCTTGACCGCGGCGGCAGGCCTTGATATATTTCGTAAGTTGCCGTTCACGTGGGCAATACGCCTGGCACCGTGTGCTTGTACCCGACCCATCAACGAAAGCGAGACAATGAAGAACATCCTGGGCCGTAAGATCGGGATGACGAGCGTCTTCACGGAAGACGGGCGTTCGGTTCCGGTTACGGTAATCGCGGCGGGCCCCTGTACGGTCGTTGAACGCCGGACCAGGGAGCACCACGGCTACGACGCGGTCGCGCTGGGCTTCGAGTCGGTAAAGAAGCGCCGGGTCACGCGTCCCCTCGCCGGCCACTTCAAGAAAAACAACGTCGAGCCGATGCGCTTCGTCCGCGAGTTTCGCGACGGCATCGACGGCGTCGAGGCCGGTCAGAGCATCACCGTCGGCGACTTCGAGGCCGGCGATCGCGTGGACGTTGTCGGCGTCTCCAAGGGTCACGGCTTCTCCGGCGGCATCAAACGGCACAAGTTTTCCGGCGGTGGCGCGAGCCACGGCTCGATGATTCACCGCCAGCCCGGCTCCAACGGCGACACCAATGCCGGCCGCACAGTTAAAGGAAGCCGCCGGCCCGGCCACTACGGCGTCGACCGCACGACGCTGCAAAACCTAGAAGTCGTACGTGCCGATAGCGAGCGCAATCTGCTGCTCGTTCGCGGCGCCGTGCCGGGCGGTAAGAACGGCTTGTTGATGGTCAGTCAGAGCGTCAAGGCGCGGAAGGCGAAGTAATGGCCAACATCATCAACGCTACCGGCGCCGTGGTAGGCGAACGCAACGTCCCCGAAATTTTTCAGCGTGACTTCAGCGACAAACTGGCCGTGATCTATCGGGCCGTTCATCGCGAGTTCGCCAATCCGCGCGCCGGCACGGCCTCGACCCTCAAGCGCGACGAAGTCTCCGGCGGCGGCCGCAAGCCGTGGCGCCAAAAAGGCACCGGCCGCGCTCGCCAGGGTTCGATTCGCTCACCGCAGTGGCGGCATGGCGGCGTCGTTTTCGGCCCGCAGCCGCGCAGCTACGTCGAATCTCTCAATAAGAAGGAACGCAAGCTCGCCTTCGTGGCGGCGCTGGCGGACCGATTCCGCAACGACGCGGTCACTCTGCTCGATGCCGACGACTTCAGCATCGCCAAGACTGCGGGCTTCGCAAAACTGCTCTTTGGCAGCGCGAAGGCGGCGCGCACCGGTCCGAAGACCCTTGTCGTTTGCAATATCGGCGAGCCCAACGCCCTCGCGATCGAACGCGTGAGCCGCAACTTGCAGCGCGTTGGCCTCACCCACGATGGTGCCCTCGACGTCAAGGACGTGTTGCGCTACGAACGCCTGATCTTTACCACCGCCGCCTACGACGCGATCGCCGAACGGCTGTCCGGCGTGCAAGGAGAGAGCCGATGAACGCTCGCGACGTAATCGTTGCGCCGCGCATCACCGAGAAGGCGATGGCCGACGCGCTGGTCCAGCAGTACACCTTCGTCGTGCACCCCGAAGCGACCAAGACGCAGATCCGTCACGCGGTCGAAGAGATTTTTAAAGTCAACGTCCTTCACGTCAACACCGTCAACGTTCGCGGCAAATCGCGCACCTTCGCGCGCAAGGGCCGGCGTACGACCGGACGGCAGAGCGACTATAAGAAGGCCATCGTGACCATCAAGCCGGGCCAGAAGATCGAGCTCGGCGGCGTCAACTACTTCGAGCAATAAACATGCCAGTTAAAAAATATCGACCGACCTCGCCCGGTAAGCGCTTCCTAACCACGATCGACTTCAAAGATCTCTCGAAGGTCGAGCCGGAGCGTTCGCTGGTGGAAGTGCGCAAGAAGCACGCCGGCCGCAACAACAATGGCCACATCACCGTGCGCCATCGCGGCGGCGGCACGCGGCGTCTTTACCGTATCATCGATTTCAAGCGCTCCAAGGACGGCGTACCCGCCAAGGTCGCCACGATCGAGTACGATCCGAACCGCTCGTGTCGCATCGCGCTGCTGAACTACCGCGACGGCGAGAAGCGCTATATTCTCGCGCCGCTCGGCCTGCAGGTCGGCGACAAGATCGAATCGGGGCCGTCGGCCGACATCAAAATCGGCAACGCGCTGCCGATTCGCAACATCCCGGTCGGCACGGTGATTCACAACATCGAGTTGCGTCCCGGTCAGGGCGGCAAGCTGGTGCGCTCGGCCGGCGTCTCCGCGCAGCTGATGGCCAAGGAAGACGAGTACTCGCAGGTGCGCATGCCTTCGGGCGAAGTGCGCCGGATTCACATCGACTGCCGCGCGACCATCGGCCAGCTCGGCAACATCGAGCACGAGAATCAAGTGATCGGTAAAGCCGGCCGCATGCGTCATCTCGGCAAGCGTCCGAGCGTACGCGGCATCGCGATGAACCCGGTCGATCACCCGCACGGCGGCGGTGAAGCCCGTTCGACGTCGGGACGCCCGCCGACCACGCCGTGGGGCCAAATGACCATGGGCAAAAAGACGCGCCGCAACAAGCGTACCAACAAGATGATCGTCCGCCGGAGAGGCTCTAAGTAAAATGGCTCGTTCGCTAAAAAAGGGTCCCTTCGTTGCCGACCATCTCGTGCAGAAGATCGAGAAGCTCAACGAGACGCGCGAGCGCCGCGTCATCAAGACGTGGAGCCGCGCCTCGACGGTTCTGCCGTCAATGGTCGGCCATACCATCGGCGTGCACAATGGCAAGACGCACATTCCGATCTACATCAGCGAGAACATGGTCGGCCATAAGCTCGGCGAGTTCGCGCCGACGCGCCATTTCCGCGGGCACGGCGGTGACAAAGCGACGGTGAAATCGTGAACGAACGCGCCCCGCAGGCCGTCGCGCATCTGCGCTTCGTCCGTACCGGCCCGCGCAAGCTGCGCCGGGTGGCCGACGCTATTCGCGGCAAGAGCGTTCGCGAGGCGCTGGCGTTGCTGCAATTTTCCGACGTCTTTGCCGCCGAGCCGATCCAGAAGCTCGTGCGCAGTGCCGTCGCCAACGCCGGCAACAATCACGACATGAACGCCGACGAGCTGTACATTACGCGGATCACCGTCGACGGCGGTCCCGGCGGCCGCTTCACCAAGCGGCTCGACCCGCGGGCGCAAGGGCGCGCCGCCTTCAAGCGCAAGCGTCTCTCGCACGTGACGGTTATCGTGAGCGAAACTCCGCCGAAGAAGACGCGCAAGCGTACGGCGGGCGCTTCGGTGCAGGCCGCGCGCGTAACGCGCCGCGCCGCCGCCGCCGCGCCGCCGGCCAAGGGCGCACGAAAGAAACGCAGCACGCGCAAAGCCGCCGCGGCCGCTGCAGCTCCGATCACCCCGGCTACTCCGGCTCCGGCCACAGAGGAAGCGTAATTGGGACAGAAGATTCACCCAGTCGGCATGCGCTTGGGCATCACGCGCACTTGGGATAGCCGCTGGTTCGAGAAGAAGCACTACGTCGATTGGCTGCACGAAGACGTCGCCATCCGCAAGTCGTTCAACCGTTGGATGCGCTCGGCGTCGATCAGTAAGATCGAGATCGAACGTCGCGCCAATCAGGCGCGCGTTATCGTCAACACCGCTAAGCCCGGCATCATCATCGGCAAGCGTGGCGTCGGCATCGACGAAATCCGCAAGAACCTCGAGGCGCTCACCGGCAAGAGCGTCGCCGTTAACGTGATGGAGATTCAGCATCCCGAGCTCGACGCGCGCTTGGTGGCGCAGAATATCGTCGATCAGCTCGAGAAGCGCATTGCGTTCCGCCGCGCCATGAAACAGGCCATCATGCGCAGCATGCGCGCCGGCGCGCGCGGCATCAAGGTGCAAGTCTCGGGCCGTCTCGGCGGCGCGGAAATCGCGCGCACCGAGCACAACGCCGACGGGAAAGTTCCGCTGCACACGCTGCGCGCCGACATCGACTACGCTCAAGTCGAAGCATTCACGACCTTCGGGCGCATCGGCGTGAAGGTGTGGATCTATCGTGGCGAGATTCTTCCCGACCAAGTTCGCGGTGACGGCGCGTTGCGCGATCGCCCCGACCGCGGTCGCGAACGCCGCGAGCGCGGTGGCCGCGGTCGCGGACGCGAGATGCGTCCGCCGATGACGCCGCGTCCGGCCGTCGCCTCGCCGGAAGCAGTCGCCGCTACGCCGGAACCCGTCGTCGCTGCGCCGGAACCCGTTGCCGCTGCGCAGCCGATCGTTGCGGTTGAGCCGATGCTTCCGGCACCGCAACCCGTTGCTGTCGCACCGGAACCTGTCGGCGCGGCACCCGAACCCGTTGCTGAAGCTGCGGCATCCGAGCCGGTCGCTGCGGCACCCGAGCCCGTTGCGGAAGCTGCCATCGTGGAAAGTGTCCCGGAGCAGCCCTCGCAGGAGGTAAGCGAGTAAGATGCTGACACCCAAACGCGTCAAGTGGCGGAAGGTGCAGCGCGGTCGCATGCGCGGTGCCGCGCAGCGCGGCAGTTCCTTGACTTTTGGCGATTTCGGCCTGCAAGCGATGGAGCCGTGTTGGATGACCAACCGGCAGATCGAAGCCGCTCGTATCGCAATGACGCGCCATATCAAGCGTGGCGGCAAAGTTTGGATCAAGGTTTTCCCCGACAAGCCGGTCACCAAAAAGCCGGCCGAAGTCCGCATGGGTTCCGGTAAGGGAAATCCCGAGATGTGGGTCGCCGTCGTGCGCCCGGGCCGAGTGCTCTTCGAGCTCTCCGGCGTGGCGCCCAACGTTGCTCGCGAAGCGCTGGAACGCGCCGCGGCTAAGCTCCCCATCGGCACCAAGATCCTTGCGCGTGAGGAAGCATGAAACACAAAGAGCTTGAGGCATTGCGCGATCTCACCATCAACGAGCTGCAGCAGAAGGCCCGCGACGCCAAGTCGGAGCTCTTCAATCTCCGCTTTGCGCTGCGTACCGGCCACCTGACGGATTTCAGCAAGATCCGCGCGATGCGCCGCTCGTACGCTCAGATTCAGACCGTCATTAGCGAGAAGCGACTCGCCGAGGGAGAGCATGGAGCAGCCTAAAGAAGACTCGGCCGAGACCGTAGCGACGCAAAAACCCGGCCGGGGAACCCGACGGGTGAAGCAAGGGCGAGTTGCATCCGACAAGATGGACAAGACGATCGTCGTCGTCTCCGAGACGCGCGTGCCGCACCCGGCCTATGGCAAGATCGTTCGTAAGTCGACGCGCTTCAAGGCGCACGACGAGCGCAACGAGGCCAAGGTCGGCGACGTGGTACGGATCGTCGAGTCCCGGCCGCTCTCGCGCGAGAAGCGGTGGCGCCTGATCGAGATCGTGGAGCGGGCCCGATGATTCAACAAGAGACTCGACTCAAGGTCGCCGACAACAGCGGCGCTCGCGAGCTGCTCGTGATCCACATTAGCGGCGGCGGACGCCACGTCTACGCCCACGTCGGCGACATTGTCGTCGGCACGGTCAAGAGCGCGATTCCCGGCGCGGCGGTCAAAAAAGGCCAGGTCGTCAAGGCCGTGGTCGTG
>DATAPM010000348.1:0-2774 GCA_036265225.1 Vulcanimicrobiaceae bacterium | reverse complement strand
CCGCCTTTCTGGCCAACGGCGAGCGGTTTCCCGGAGTCTCATCGGGAGCGGCGATCCCGCTGTCGCTGAAGGTGAACGTGGTCGACTCCAGCCAGTTTCAAGGGGAGGGACCCGACGGTCAGGGCCTGCCCAAACTCATCGTCGACGAGATCGAAGGCTTTGCCAGCGCGACGATCGGATCGCGCGCGAATTTTTTCGTCGAGCAGTACTTTTTGGACGGCGGCGAGCCGGGGCTGTTGCGCGACGCGTGGATTTCGGAGCGCGTGAATCCGTGGAATGCAAAGATTCCCGTGCTCGTTCAGGGCGGACAGTTCACGCTGCCGCTGCCGGTCGATCCGGAAACCTTTCGCGACACGTATCAGGACTATACGCCGTACGAGCAGAGCGTCGGCGCAAATCCGTTTATCTTCTCCGAACCGGTGATGGGAGCGCGCTTCAGCATCGGCGACCCGTTGCGCGGGCTGAACTTTCAGGCCTACGCCGGGCCCGGCTACACGCGACAGAGTGGTTTAGCGGCGACCGGGGTAGACACGCAGCTCTATTTGCAAAACGCAATGGGACCGTTTACGTTGACCGCTTTCCGTTACGACGGACTGCGTCCCGTAGCCGGCGGTCCGAACGACCGTTTCGAGCGTTTGGGACTCGGCTTTAACTACGGCCAGTGGCAGCGGTTCTCCAGCGAGTTCGTGCTGATCAACGGTTGGGACTCGAACTGCGCGACGCCGGGCCTCACCGGATGTCACTCCAGCGGCGGTTTCGAGCAGCTGCGTTACGCCTTCAACCGCAAGCTCTTCGCGGAAGCCCGCTACGAAGGAACCAACGATCCGACCAACGGCTTCACGCGCGACGGCGTGCTGCTGCTCGGCTACGGGCCGACGGAGAACTCACGCATAACCGTCGAAGACGTGATCTTCCACTCACCTCAGACCCAGAACACCATGAACGCACAGCTGACGATCGCGTTTTGACCGCATGAAACGGGTTGCAGCGCTACTCTTAGTCGTTACGTTGCTGGGTGCATCGCCGCCGTCTCGGGCGATCGATCCAGCGCAGTCACGCGCGCAGTTCTCCATCAGTCACATCTGGGTGGAGCACGTCATGGGAACCATTCCGATCGTCGAGGGCTCGGTAAGCCTGGCGCCGGGATCGCTCGTGCCGACGGCCGCGACGGCGACCTTCGACCCGGCGAAGGTTTCGACCGGAGAACCCGATCGCGACCGCTCCCTGGCCTCGCCCGATTTTTTCGACGCGCAAAAGTATCCGCGCTGGACGTTCACCAGTACGAGCGTCGTTGCCAAGGGAAGCGACGCATTCGAAATGGACGGCGATATAACCATTCACGGCGTGACTCGACCGATTCGTCTCGACGCGACCGTGCGCGGCACGGCGGCGCATCCGGAATATCGGGCCAGCGGTCAGATCGATCGGCACCAGTTCGGCATGGCGGTTACGCGACTCGATCCGACGATCGGCACGACCGTCGACCTCACCATTGACGTTACCCTGAAATAGACGCGCGCCCGCTTGACCGCCGTTTCACCGCCGCCGCGCGGGGGTATTCCGGTTGCATGCAAATTGACACGAGTTTATTGCCGGTCCGCGGCGACGATGCCGTCGAGATCCTGGAGAACGATCACGAAGTCATCAAGGAACTGCTCGCGAAACTGACGACGGCGACCAACTCCAAGCGGGCGGAAGTGCTCGACCTTCTCAAAGGCGTGTTGACCATCCACAACGCCACGGAAGAGAACCTTGTTTATCCGGCCATCCAAAAGGTCGCCGGCAGCAAGCTCGAATCGCAGCACCTGTACCACGAAACGGCCGAGGCCGACGTCCTGTTCTTTGAGCTGGACGGGCTGCTCAAAGAAGGCAACGACGACGAGTTCGCGCGCAAGGCCCTAAAGTTTCAGGAGGCCGTGCTGCACCATATCGACGAGGAAGAGAACAAGGCATTTCCGCGACTGGAAGAAAATGCCGACCCGCAGAGCGCGGCGACCTTAACGGCGTCGATGCGCGAGTTCCGCAGCTCGCTGCACTTCGAGACGAAGGACTAGCGGCCTTTAGAAGACTTGACCGTTGCTCAGCGCCACGCCCTGGATGATAGATCCGGGGCGTTCGATCACGGTCCAAGTCGAGTACCTAGTCAGCGGATAGTTCGTTACGTACACGTAGCCATCGTTGTAGGATGTGACGAAAAGCTTGTCCTCGTTCTTCGTGATCGCTATTTGATTCGGAATGCTTCCCTTCGGCAGCTTAACCCGCGCGTTAGGATGTCGTGCGCCGGGCGCATAGACGACAACGTCTCTGGTTGTCCTCGAAGTGTCCACCATAAGAATATTGCCTTCGGCGTCAACGATGAGACCTTGCGGCTTATGCACCGTCATGCCGAGAATCTGCCCTTGCGGCGAGCCGGGTGCAAACTTTTCGATGCTGCCATGGCCTCGATTCGACGTAACGCAGTAGGCCACGTAAAGGTTTTGCTGCCCATCGAAGTCCAGGCCGTCCACTTCCGTCGCGGGTATCTGTAGTACGTGATAGGGATTGGTGCTGCCCGGCAGATACTCGACGGTCGCGGGACCGCTTCCGCAACTCCGCCCGTTCGCGACGAAGAGATCGCCTTGGCGATCGACGATTGGGAAAAGCGGGTGACAAAGGCCTTGAGAATAGGTCGCCGACGGATAGACGGAACCCGGCGGGTAAACCGTTACCGTGTTGGTTTGATTGGCGACATAAAGGTTGCCGTTCTTGTCGACGTACAGGCCCCACGGATCGCT
>DATAPM010000347.1:0-8912 GCA_036265225.1 Vulcanimicrobiaceae bacterium | reverse complement strand
GTCAGCCGAACTCTCCATGCCTCGTCCTACCCCCGGCGAGCGCCTCCTACACGCCGCGGGTGGGTAAGACGACGAAGTGGAGTGGCTGACGGACCCGGCGTCCCTTCAGGGCGCCGCCATGCGCACCGATTGGTATATCTTTCTTGCGGCCGGCATTGCCGTCGGGATTTTTGTTTACGTCTGCATCGGGTGGTGCCTGATTGCGTACCGCGATCGCGGCGGGCGCGTTGCCGAGCAGTTCGAGAACAACAAGCCGCTGGAAATTCTCTACGTCGTCGTTCCCTTGTTGATGGTCTTCGCGCTCTTCGGCGTGACCTATGCGATCGAGATGCCGATCGATCGCGCCGGCGAGACCCCGAATCGCATCGCCGTGACCGCCTTCCGCTGGTCGTGGCGATTCGAGTATCCCAACGGGACGTCAACCGCCGGCACCCCCGCCAAACCGCCGACGCTCTATCTTCCGGTGGGCCGCCCGACCGAGATCGAGCTGCATTCCGACGACGTGACGCACTCGTTTTGGGTGCCGGCCTTTCTCTTCAAGCGCGACGCCATTCCGGGAATGACCAACGTCTTTGACATCACGCCGAATCGTACGGGACGGTTCGTCTCCCGCTGCGCGCAGTTCTGCGGTCTCGATCACGCCCTGATGAGCTTCGTGGTCGAAGTCGTTCCGCAACGCACGTACGCGCGATATCTCGCCGGCAAGGGGACGGTTTCGCCGTGATCGAGTGGCTGACCACGACCGACCATAAGAAAATCGGCATCATGTACGTGGTCTTCGTGCTGGCGTTTTTTGTGATCGCGGGTGTTTTGGCGGGACTCATTCGCGCGCAGCTGGCCGTCCCGCAGAACACGCTGTTGAACGCGCACGCCTACAATCAAGTCTTTACGCTACACGGAACGGCGATGATCTTTCTGGTCATCGCCCCCTTCGGATTCGGACTGGCGAACTTTCTGGTGCCGCTGCAGATCGGGGCGCCCGACGTGGCCTTCCCGCGGCTCAACGCCGCCGGGCTGTGGCTCTTTGTTTTGGGCGGCCTGACGGTCTTTGCCGGGCTGGCGACCTACGGCGGTGCGGCCGCGACCGGCTGGACGGCCTACGCGCCGCTCAACGAGTACTTCGTCGGCACGGGCGCCGGTCAGGACCTGTTCTTTATCGGGCTGCTGATGACGAGCATCTCGACCATCCTGACGTCCATCAACTTGCTCGTCACGGTGTTTTTGTTTCGCGCGCCGGGCATGACGATGTGGCGCATTCCGATCTTTACGTGGGAAATCGTCGCTACGTCGCTGCTGGTGCTAATGGCCTTTCCTTCATTGGCCGCAGCCTTTGCGATGGCGCTGATCGACCGGCACATGGGCGCGCACTTCTTCGATCCGGCGTTCGGCGGCAATCCGGTGCTCTATCAGCACCTCTTTTGGTTCTTCGGCCATCCCGAAGTCTACGTGCTGATCCTTCCGTATTTTGGCATGATCACCGAAATCATCGCCACGTTCTCGCGCAAACCGGTCTTCGGCTACGTCGGCATGGTGATCTCGGCGTTCGCCATCGCCGGCCTCTCACTGGGCGTGTGGGCGCACCACATGTTCACCACCGGTGCGGTCAGCAATCCGTTCTTTGCGGCCGTCTCCTTTCTGATCGCCGTGCCGACGGGCGTCAAGTTCGTCAACTGGATCGGCACGATGTGGAAGGGGTCGATCTGGTTCGCCACCCCCATGCTGTGGAGCCTGGGGTTCATGGCGAACTTCCTGATCGGCGGCATCACCGGCGTGATGATCGCGTCGCCGCCGATCGACTATCAGGCCCACGACAGCTACTTCATCGTGCAGCACTTTCACTATACGATCGGCGGCGGCAGCCTCTTCGCCCTCTTCGGTGCGGTCTATTTTTGGTTCCCGAAAATGTTCGGCTTCCGGCTCGACGAGCGCCTCGGGCGGTGGGTCTTCGCGCTGCTCTTCGTCGGTTTCAACGTCACGTTCATTCCAATGGGCTTCATGGGGATGGAAGGCATGGCGCGGCGCGTCTACACGTACCCGGCAACCGGGCATCTGCCGATGCTCAATGCGATTGCGACGTTCGGCGCGGCGCTGATGACGCTCGGTGCGATCCTGTTCTTCGTAGACATTCTGCTGGCGGCTCGCCGGCGAATTCCCGCCGGCGACAATCCGTGGGGCGCATATACGCTGGAATGGACGACGTCGTCGCCGCCCCCGGAGTTCAACTTCGAACATCTTCCGGCGGTGCGCAGCCGCCGCCCCGCGCTGTGAAGACGTTCGTCGGGCTGTTTGCCACGGCGGCGGCGTTTGGATTTGCGATTGCCATCGCGTACTGGTTCGTGGCGCACGAAGAGGCAACGGGTACCGCGCTCCTGGCGATTATGGGCGCGGCGCTAGCTTTTACGGCGACCTATGCTTTGGCTGCCGAACGCGAGGCAAAGCTCGAAGGCGACAATCCCAACGAGACCAACGAACAGGCCGCCGGCGACGTGCTCGGCGTGTTTACGACGCGGAGTCCGTGGCCGATTCTGATTGCGTTCTGCACGCTGGCGCTGTTCGTCGGAATGCTGTGGGTGCCGATTCTCGGCGTCGCCGGGCTCGTCGGGATGCTGCTCTGCTTCTGGCGTTTAGGCGCGGAGAGCGCGCGCGTCTAAGTTACGCGTCTTTGCCGGCGGTGCCGATGAAGCGCACGAAGAGGACCAGCGCGCCTAAGCCGAAGACCCAGGCTACGAAGCCCTCGGCAACCGGGCCCGCGTGGGCTAAAGAAAAACCGCCCGCGTTGAGGCTGCCGGGCCCGTCGCCGTGCGTTTGGGCGAAGTTGACGAAACGCGCGATATCGTCCACGTCTTGGTCGCTCAACACGTCGCGTGAAAAACGCGGCATCACGCCCGGGCCGGCCCGGATCGCTTCGGCAACTTGAAAGACGGTTGCGACGTCGAGCGACGGCGCGACGTTGTCGGATCCTACCGACGCCCCGTCACCCATTACGCCGTGGCACTGCGCGCAGTTCTGCGCGAAGAGCTTGCGCCCGCGTACGGGATCACCTCCGCTTACGACCGGCAGCGTCCGATCCGCCGCGACGGGCGACAAGCTTTGCACGTAACGCACCAACTGGTTCATCTGCGTTTCGGTAAAGAGCGGCTCGCGAGGAATCTCATTGACGTTGGGTGCCGATGCCGGCATTCGTCCCGTGTCGAGCATCAGGTGAATGAGCGCGGCCGCCTTGCCGAACAGCGACGGCGCTGCGCTGGTGCCTTGGCCGTGCTCGCCGTGACACGAGGCGCAGGTCGTGGCGTAGAGGCGCGCGCCCTCGTCGGCCGCCGACAGGCGGAGCGGTGCGGCGGCGACGATCGCAATAACGGCTACGGCGAGCCTCATCCTAGGAGAGGTCTTACCCGTTAAGAGGATGGTCGCCCGAGCGCGGGTACACTGCGCGATAGGATGCGAGCGTCGGCCTCAATCACCATCGCGGTGCTAGCCCTGGTTTTTGCCGCGTGCACGTCGGCGGGAACGCAGTCGGGCGGCGCGCGGCACGGGACCGGCACGACGATCGGCGGCGACCGCACGGCCGGTGCGCGAATCTTTGCCGCCAACTGCGCTGCTTGCCACGGCAATGCTGGGGAGGCGGCAGCATCGGCCCGTCGCTGCATGAGGAGTCTCGGCGAATGGCCTACGGCACGCTGGTCTCGTGGATCAAGGATCCGCAGCCGCCGATGCCCCACCTCTACCCGCAGATTTTGGGCGAGGCGCAGGTGCGCGACGTGGCCGCGTACGTGGAATCGCTTTAGATAGACCGCATCGGGTCGGTCTCTATCGGTTGATGCGGCGCGGGTGGTGGGTACGAACGAAGCATGCAAGGCAAAGCCACAATCGCCGGACATCCCCTCCACCCCATCCTCGTCACCGTTCCGATCGGCTGCTTTGTGGCGGCGGTTACCGCCGATATCATTTCGATTTGGGCCGGCCCAGTTTTTTGGGCTCAGATGAGCACCTGGCTGCTGCTCTTTGGAATCGTGGGTTCGCTCGTCGCGGCGTTCTTCGGTTTCATCGACTATTTGAGCGCGCCGATGACCGCGGTTGCCAAGAACTTGGCGGCATGGCATATGACGCTCAACGTCGCGGCGATCGTCGTACTCGGCTGGGCTTGCGCGATTCGTTTCCAAGATCATACGTCCGTTGCGGGTTACGCGCTCATGGGGTTTGGCATCGTCGTGCTTGGAATCTCGGGCTATCTGGGCGGCGAAGTTGCGCACCGGCATCTCGTCGGTTCGGACGAACGCGATATGGGCGCGGCGCGCCAGGCGGACGATCGATCCGGAGTCAGTAGGCCGGGGAACCATCGCTTCGGCGTTTAATGCACACAGAATGACAGATAACGAAGATGCTTCGCCTCCTGAATCCAGAATCGGTCCAGATCCGTCGCGGTGCTTCGCACAATGCCCGACGCATGCCGTGGGCCACTGCTACGAAGACTTCGGGCATGCCGGCGATCACAAGTGCAGTTTCGACCGAGAAACATTTTAAGAAATACTGAGCCGAAATAAACGGCCGTTAGTGCATGCGCGCTCGTAAACGCGAGCGCACATGCACTTCAGCGGCCTTCTTTAGAAGCTGTAGATTGGACTCTCGCTTCCGGCAAACGTCGACTTGAAGAGCGTTCCGAGGTTATTTGTGCCTCCAAACGCCGTCGTGCCGTAAAGGGTCGTACCAACTTTCAGGAGTGTCGCATTGGGTGTCGCGCCGTCGGAGGGGGCGCCTCCAAAGCTGTGCAGCACCGAATCGCTGCCTCCCGTGATCGGCACGGAATACAACGTCCCGCTGCCGGCGGTTCCACCGCTCTGTGTCGTACCGAAAAGCGAACTGCCGATCTTAATCAGTCCACCTGTCGGGTATTGGCCGTCAGCACCGCCCAGGAATGAATAGAGTGTCGTTTCCGCTCCGCTCGTCGTCGCCTTGAAGAAGGTGCCGCTGTTGGCGGTTCCTCCTTGCGAGGTGACGCCGTAGAGCACCGATCCAACTTTAGTGAGCGGTGCGTAGGGAATCGCACCGTCGGCGCCGGCCTGGAAATCGTAAATCTTCGAATACGAGCCTGCAGCGTTGATTTTGAAGAGCGTGCCGACGCTATGCAGACCGCCGCCTTGGGTCGTTCCATAAAAGTACGAACCCACTTTGACGAGTCCGCCGGAAAGTAAGCATCCGTCGGTTCCGCCTTGGAACGAGTACAGCGATGCAAAGCCGCCTCCGCCCACGTTGATCTTGAAGACGGTGCCGCAGTTGAAGGCACCGCCGCCATTAGTCACTCCGTAGAGCACTCCGGAAGCTTTGATTAGGCGACCTACCGGCGTTGCGCCGTCGGTTCCCGCGAAGTGATGGATCACGCCTAGGCCGCCACCGACCGAGAGTTTCTGAATAAATATCGTTCCAAAGCCATTCGCGCCCCCGCCGGTAGTCGTACCGTACAGGCAACAGCCCACTTTAATGAGAGTAGAGATAGGATATGAACCATCGGACGTGTTGAAGTCGTGGACGACGCTTTCCGCGCCGCTGAGCGTCGATTTGAAGATCACGCCGACGTTGTTCGCGCCGCCGTCTTCGGCCGTTCCATAGAGCTTCGGGCCGACCTTTATCAACGTTTCCCATGGATAAGCGCCGGTGACTTGTAATGGGCGAACGTTACCGCGGAAGTCAATCGGCGAGATGAGATGCGCGGATTGCGCCGTTCTGCTAAGCGCGTACGCGGGAGCGTTGCCGTTGGGCAGACTGCTTTGCGAGCTGCAACCGCCTGCGACCAAGAGAATTGGCGCAATAATGAGTGATGTGAGGCTTCGTGCCGTAAATCTCTGACGCATTAATGCTCCAACGTCAGAGGCGGCAATGCGAAGTGACACTGAGACCGCCTTTCCGGGAAGTAATAAGTGCCCAGCCCCGTGGAAAAACGGGGATGGGTTGCTCTAAGAAGCCCGGTGTTTCGTTTTGCTTCGCGGTAGCAAGCGTCCTGTTATACTGGAAGTATAAGTAAGCGTGTAACTTTTCGCTCGCTTAGGCGCTTCTCGAAGGAGCTCTAAACTTGGCTGGGGCCGAGCCAACGGTCAATCAGAAGAATCTATTACGATGAGCCAGGAGAATTAAGATGGAGCAGTTTGGTCGCGACGCGACGTTGTACGGCATTCTTCTTGAGATGAGAACGCTGCTTTTAAAGCACGACGTGGGCCAAGAAGAATCCGTGGCCAGAGTGCTGACCGCTATACAGCAGAAAGACCCGAAGGCTATCAAGGCAACACTCGACAGTTTAGAATTTTTGGGGGCTGCCGGACCAATTCGCGATCTCGTTCTGCTAGAAGTACCTTGGACAGCGGAACAGAGGGTCGATCGCTGCGATCAGGCACGGCTGACCGCCTTCTAGGAGCGACTCGGAGCCAAATGAACGAGCTTGGCAATCATTTAGATTGTCGGCCGGCGTCGACGACGATCTGCATTGCGTCGAAGTCAAACGTCAGCGCAGTTTTGTGGAAGAACTCGTGCGATAGCGTCCCCGCCACGCTAAAAGGAAAGATTCCGAACTGATCGCCGTCCGGGAAGTAGAGGCCAGGGACGTTGCGTTGCGTGAACGATCCCAAGCTGACCGAGCTCGCAGAGAATGGCACGCCCCGGACCGGCCCGGCGCCGCCAACAAAATCTTGCGTCTTTGATACGTTGGGAACAATCGCCGCAGCATCCAGTGAAGCCTTCGTGAGCTGAACGCCGAGGCCCGCGCCACCCGTATCGATATTGAAGAGTGCGTCGGGCAACCCGTTAATCCGTGCTCGCGCGAAGATAAAGTGATCGCCGACCAGCCACATCGACTCCATGGCCGCGCCTTTGGCTCGTGCGCTTCGCTCGAAGTTCGACGATTCGGATCGCGGGCGCAGAATAAGACGCCCAAGCGGATAGTCGATCGTGGAGAGAAACTGCTCGAGAAAAATCGTGCCGAGGGCGCCGTCGATGTGATGGCCGCCCAGCTCGAGGTCTCCTGGGAGAATGGCTGCCGGCACGTCGCGAACCGTGACGCCGGGGAGCTCGACGCGGTCGATCCGGCCTTTTTGGACTTCAGCCTGCTTGCCGCCGGCAAACACGCCTTGACCGGCGGCTTGCGAGGCAACGCCGAAGCGTTTCGCCGCATCCGGCGTGAGCCCGATAGCCGGCGCCCCCGTATCGAGCAACAGGAGTGCGTCGTGGCCATTAATTTTTACGCGCAGCAACGGTAGCGGATCGGTTGCGACGAAGGGTACGATGGCCTGTGCCCCTTGAAGGGCAATCCGGAACTCCCCGGGCTTGGTTTCGCGCTCATTGACCGTGCGCAGTCGCCGCTGGATTGTCGGGTTTTTCGGATCGAGGCGCTGCGCACGCATCAGATGCTCTTTTGCATCGGCTAGATCGTTGCGATAGAGTTCCATCGTTCCCAGGCCGAGCAAGGCCGTTGCATCGCTCGGATTGGACGCCACTTGCGCGGCGTAGTCGCTCAGTGCGACGGCGAAATCGCCACGCTGAAATGCAACGTCACCGGGTGCGGTCAACCCCACGGACGAGATCGTAACGGCGGCCAAAATCACAGCCTCGAACATCATCTCCGCAGTGTAGAGGAGGTACCCTGGTGGCGACAACTGATTCATGATATCGTGAATCAGTGCGAATTGACGGGGTCGGACCGACCTCCTTGAGGTTCAGCTTCTCGTCCCTCCAGGAGACGCTGCGAGCACTGCACGTTCTGAGCGACCCGCGACACCACGCCGAGCAGATGGGATGGATGCGCAGTGCGCGCCGACGCCTGACTCCGGCGCTAAAAGCCGGGCTGCGTCGATTTGGCTTTTTGCTTCATCCCGTCCCCGAGCTGTTCGTGGACCTGATCCCGTCTGCACGCGCGAAGACCTTCGAACAAGAGCTCGTCGTGCTCCGCAAGAGCCTGCCCGCATTCCGGAGTGCGATGGTCCGGCGCATGTTGGATAAGCGGCTGCTGACGAGGAGCGAGCTTGCGGCGGCGAGCCGGCCCGCGGCACTGGAAGGTCTTGCATTCGAAGCTTCCCAGCGCCGGCCAGGCGCCGCCGTGCTCCTTTTCGATTTCGTTGCCAACGCCGACGCCGTGTTTCGTGATTTCTGCACGTTCCTCGAATCGTTCTTCGCGAACTGCCTCGCGTCCGAGTGGGACCACTTTGAATCGCAGGCGCGCGACGATGAGACCTTGCGAAAGCGACTGCTGCAACGTTTCGGTATTGCGGCGATGCTGCGCACTCTCACAAGGGAACTGACCGTTGACGGCGATCGCCGCAGGGCGTCGGTGAGTTATGGCGGCGCGGAAAGCGCTAGCCTGCGGATGGAGTTGCCGCCTGGCGCGACGATCGCGCTAACGCCTTCGTATTTCATTTGGCCGCATGCGACGTTCGTAGTGCTCAAGCACAAGGCTCTCGACGTGCGAATTGCATATCCCCTCGCGTCACCCGCGACAGTTTACCTCAAACCCCGGCGCTGGGACGACGCGGCGAAGCGCTTTGCGGCGCTGTCGGATCCCACGCGGCTGCAAATGCTGGAGCTACTCACTCAGCGTGACCTCTCAACGCGCGAGTTTGCCGGACTGCTCGGACTCTCAGAAGGCGCGGTCTCGCGGCATCTGTCGCTTTTGCGCAGCGCGGGGCTCGTAACTTCAGTTCGCGACGGGTACTTCGTACTCTATCGGCCCGCTTCAGGCGGCCTTCAGGAACTCGCAGAGCTCGTCGCTAGATTAGTGTTGGCAGGCGGTGCGTCACCGTTGAGAGCTCAGGTCCGGGGATGAGTGCAGCTAACAGGATCCATGTCCTGCTAACAAATGGTGACCAAGGGCACACTCAATGGCCGTCAACTCGCGTTCTGTTACTGGACGCGGCTTCCAGCCGGTCTCTTGAGAA
>DATAPM010000346.1:0-4347 GCA_036265225.1 Vulcanimicrobiaceae bacterium | reverse complement strand
CGACCGCGCCGCGACCGGGAGTTCTTTTTATCGGGGGCATCGGATGCTTTTCGATCGACGACGCCGGTAATTCGCAAGACCCATACTTGCGCCTCGCGCACGATCTCAGCCGTGCCGGCTTCGTGACGATGCGCTTAGAGAAGAGCGGCGTCGGCGACAGCCAAGGCCCGGCGTGCCGCAGCGTGGACTTTGCAGGCGAAGAGCGCAGTTATGTTGCGGCGCTTGACGCTTTGCGCGGCGATCCGCGCGTGGACTCACGCCGCGTCTTTCTTTTCGGCCATAGCATAGGGACGATCGTCGCACCACTTCTGGCAAAGCGGGAGCGAGTCGCCGGCGTGATCGTCGCCGAAGCCGTCGGTCGCGACTGGCTCGAATACGAGATGCGCAATACTCGGCGCCAGCTCGAGCTCGGCGGTTCCTCGCCATCGCAGACCGATGCGGCGCTGAAGGAAAAGCACGCCTGCATGTATCGCTTGATACAGAAGCAGAGCGAGGCGAGCATCGAGGCGGAAATGCCGTCGTGTAAAGAGCATAACGGCGTCTATCCGGTCGACGCAGCGTACGTTCGAGAGGTAGCGGCCGTAAACGTGATCGAGGCCTGGTCCGCCGTGGACGTTCCCGTGCTCGCAATCTAGGTGGTTCCGATTTCGTCACCGAGGAGAGCGACCACCGGCGAATCGTCGCCGTCGTCAATGCCGGTCACTCGAATCTCGCGAGCTTCCACGAAATCAGCGGCATGGACCACTTGCTCTATCGTGCGCCGGATCAGAAGTCGGCAATGGAGGCATTCGATAAGGGAGTGCCTCGCGAGTACGATACCGACCTCAGCGACGTCGTCATCGGATGGTTGAAGAGCCGGCCGAGCTAATCGTCGCCGGCGCAAAGATACACGCAGTCGACGATTCGAATGTGGCGCCCAAAGCCTTCGCCGTCCGCGACGGCCGGTTTGTTTTCGCCGGTTCCGTGGAAGGCGCGATGTCGCTGCGCGGCCTGGCGACGCGGCTGCTCGATGCGTCCGGCTCGACGATCCTGCCCGGACTCATCGATTCGCACATCCACCTCACCAATATGGGGCTGCGACTGGAACAAGCGGGTCTGGAGAACGCCGAGTCGTTCGAAGAGGTCGTTTCCCGAACGGTCGCCTTCGCGCGGTCGGCAAACGACGAGTGGATCGTCGGCCGAGGATGGGATCAGAGCCGTTGGCCGGGCAAGAGTCTCCCTTCGCACGATGCGCTCAGTACAGCGTTTCCCGACCGGCCGGTCGCGCTCACCCGCATCGACGGTCACGCACTCGTGGCCAACGCAAGAGCGATGGCGTTGGCGGGTCTTGAGTCAACGATGGCCGATCCGCCGGGCGGCCGCATCGTGCGGGACGCTTCGGGCGCGCCCAGCGGAGTGTTCGTAGACGCCGCAATGTTGCTCGTAACGCGACGGATTCCTAAGCCGACGCGCGAGCAACTGATGCGCGCGACGCGCGCCGCCGTTGCTGAGTGCAACCGCTGGGGCATCACCGCCGTTGCCGAGCCTGGGTGTGACGACGACGTCTTGGCCGCGCACGTCGCGCTCATCGAACGCGGCGAGTACTCGATACGAAACTACGCCATGCTCGACGACGACGCGGGGGTGCTCGATCGCCATTTTGCGCGCGGACCTCTCGACGCGGCGTACGACGCGCGCCTCTGGACACGAGCGGTAAAAATGTACGCCGACGGGGCGTTAGGTTCTCGCGGCGCCGCTCTTCTCGAACCATATGCCGACGATCCGGCAAACCGCGGCCTCGTCGTGACGCCGCCCGAGCATCTCGCCGCGGTGACGAATCGAGCGTTGCGCTGCGGCTTTCAACCCTGCATCCACGCGATCGGGGATCGTGCCAACCGCTTTGTGCTCGATATTTTCGAGGCGGCGCTCGCCGGTTCGCACGCCGAGGTGCGTCCCCGCATCGAGCACGCGCAAGTCGTGTCGCTCCCCGACATTCCTCGATTTGCCGCTTTGGGCGTGATCGCGTCCATGCAAACCACCCACGCGCTCAGCGATATGCGTTGGGCGCGCGAGCGGCTGGGGAACGATCGGATCGCCGGCGCCTATGCATGGCGCGCGCTGCTCGATGCCGGCGCGACCGTCGTTAACGGAACCGACGCTCCCGTCGAAGCGGTGAGCAGCGTGCGGAGCTTTTACGCCGCCGTCGCCGGACCCGTGCCGGCGATGACGCGTCGTGAGGCGCTCGCCGCAATGACGATCGAGGCCGCGCGCGCCAACTTTCAAGAAAGGCATATCGGTTCGATATCGCCCGGAAAATACGCCGACTTCGTGATGATGGACCGCGACTGGATGACGGCGCAACCCGAGGGCATTCTCGAAACGAAAATCCTTGCGACGTACTCCAGCGGCCGGGAAGTTTATCGGGCGACCCCAAACTGAGCGGACGGCATGAAGCGAGGCTCCGCCTGGCGGCGTAAGGAAAAACTGTGAATGCTGTGGCGTTGTTTATTTGCCGGCATCGCTCTTGCCGGCGCGCTCATTGAAACGGCCCAGACGCCGATCCCCTCACCTTCGCCTTCGATCGCTCCCGCTGGTTCGGCCACCCCTGCCGGTCCGCTACGACGTCTGCAGTACCGCTTTGCGGTGGACGAAGAAGGCATTTCCGAGTATCAGTTTAGTCCGATCAGCGATACCGGCGACGCAACGGGCGTGGGAGGCAGCGTTACCAGCGACGGCGGTGCCGGTACCATGAACATTGACGTGCTTTCCGTCGCCCCCGACGGAGCGTTGCTCGTCCGCATCTCGGAGTTCGTCGACGGTGATTTACGAGCGCGACAGGCATACACGTGCACAGTATACGGAAGCACGGCCGTCCTTTGTCCGTCGGCGCCAGCGCCTAGTTAAGCGGAGTGGATACTTCTCTCTTACGTCGGGCGCCAGTTTGTCGATGCCGCCCCTTGGGATGCGCAGCACCACTGGCAGCGTACCAAGGAGACGGCGCAATACTCGCTCGTCGAAGATTTCACCATGGGCGATAGCACCGACCCCAAGAAAATCGTAATCAACGAAAACAAGAAAATAAAACTGCACAACGGCAGTTTCGGTTCGCAGACCGAAGACATCGTCGTCGTCTACGATCGCACGATGGAAGTGCCCCTGTCGATCTCGGACGACATGAGCGACGTCGAAGGAAGTGGTTCGGGACATGGCACCTTCAAGTTCACGCTAAAAGAGGATTCTTTCTCGACCCCTTCGCCTTAGGCTCCCGGAGCGCGAGCGGCGCGACGGCCGATCCAGCGTCCGGCGAGCGATCCCGCCACTACCACCAGAGCCATGTTAGTCGCCATCGCTTGCGCGGGGCCCTTCGCCGTTACGAAGATGCCCACAAGGATTAAGGGTACGCTGATCCCGGCTCTCCAAATCCTGCCGATGCAGCTGCGCACGATCGTCGGGGTTAAGCTTGCGCGGCGGACGCGAAGGCCGATGGCGAGCAGCATGGCCGTCGTCGCCATATAGAGACTCAAGCAAACCCAGTAGAGCTGGTTGGCGACGATGATGTCGCGCGCGTTGCCGAGGTCGAACGCGCGCAGCAAAACCTGCAGGGTATAAATGAGAAGGACGATTAGCCCGAGCTTCGCGTAGTTGAGAACGACCGACAAACGCGTCGGTACGAAAACGTGACGGAAGGTCCAGTAGTGCGCTCCCCACATCGCGCAGACGATGGAGAACGTCCAAACGTACGCTACGAGCCAGCCGACGTGCTGCAGCAGCACTGCGGCGTGGTTGGGCACGGCCAGCGATAGTGCGAGGAGCGCCAGGCTGAAGCCGATGACGACGTCGCCAAAATCCTCGAGCCGTCGGACGAAATATTCGTCGCGTTCGGTCGGATCGATCATAAAGCCGCCGGCGAAAGTATCGCGATTGCTTGGGCGTGCGTCTTGTTTTGGACGAGAGCCAAAATCCGGCCGTCGTCGCTTATACCAAAGGCACTTTGCACGTGAACGTTTTCGGTGGGCCGAACCAGTAGGTCCAGCGGTTGCAAGACGGGGTTACGGTCGTTAGCGTTAGCCACAAAGCCGCTCGAAACCGCGCCCGGTCGCAGCCCCGCAGGATACGACGCTCCGACGATTGTTCCGTTCTCAGAAATAGCATATGCGGACCCCAACTGTTTCGCCAATGCTACGGCATGTCCGGACCTCCAAAGCACCGGGGAGCCCAAATCTTTCTTGGCGTTTTCCTCGGCGTCCGAGACGATATAGGGGTAATACGTCGCACGGTCATCGCCAATGACGTTGCCGCGCGAGTCAACTCCGTAGGCGACGCCTGGACCGAGTACCGTTCGCGAGCAAATGCCGACGAAGGCCGGGT
>DATAPM010000345.1:0-6059 GCA_036265225.1 Vulcanimicrobiaceae bacterium | reverse complement strand
GATCGCGTTGGAGAATTCGGTCAGCAGCCGGTTTTGCGTCGCTTTTTGACTGACGTGCGTATCGAACGAGCCGTGCTCCACGTAAATCGCCTTGGTGCCTAAGTGACTTCCGACGATTTGCGCCGCCAGCGCCAGGCTGCGGCCGAGACCCGTTGCCGGATAGGATGCCTTGGTAACGTACCCCGAGACCAGTCGCGGCAGCTCTTCCGAACTGCGCTGCGCGTCGGCTTCGATCTCCATCACATGCGCTAGGTAGGGCGACTCGAACGGCAATCGCCGGTCGCGCGCCTGTTGCGCGAAGGCGCGCCGCGCCGTCACGTTGCCGTCGGCGATCATCGCGTACTCTTGTAGGCCCGGAATTGCCGGAATGTCGGTGCGATTGGAGACCATCGCTTCGGGGAGCACCTTCGAAACGGCCACGCCTTTGAAGAGATTGGCCGGCGGCAACCCGGCATCGTCGAGATAGCGTCCCAGCCATCCGGTGTGTTCGTAGCGGTCCGGTGCAGCGGTCTGCCAGATTTCGGTAGAGCGAAAGTGCGAATGATCCGGATTGGGATAACCGACGCTCTGTACGATCGCGACCATGCCTTTATCGTAGAGCGCTTTGAACGATCGCATGCCGGGATTGAGACCGACGTGCGCGTCGATGGCTAGCACGTCGTGACGTTCGATCGCCAGTCCGGGGCGAACCTGATAGTAACGATCGTCGCCGTGTGGCACTACGCAGTTAAGGCCGTCGTTGCCTCCGTGCAGATTGACGAGCACCAAACAACGATCGGATCCGCCGGGCAGCCCCGGTAACGGCGTCTGTGCCAGGGCGCGGGCAAAAACGTGATCCGGATTGGCCAGTACGGCCAGTCCCGAAGCCGTCGCTAACAAAAAGTTGCGCCGTTGCATCAGTTTAGCTGATACGCGGGCGTCGCCATTGCCAAATAGGCGGCACCGCGCAGGCGTTGATCGTAGTTTTCAACCGAGAGCGTCGCCAGCGCCGCGCTGCCCGCGCCGCCGAGATACCCCTGAAGCTCGAACAGCGAGGCCGGCGCCGCGTCGTCCTGCAAAATGGTTTGAGCGAGGCGCTTCGAGACGTCTTGCGGCGTAAGCGGCAGCCCGTGCAGCCAGACCGACGCCGAAAGACCCTGCGCACCGAGCACGCGTGTGAGGAAGTTCTGACGCGCGATCATCGTGCCGCTGGTCAGCCAGTTCTGACCACCGGGCCAGCCGGCGACGCTCGGCGGAAAGAACAGACGTTGGCCCATCCCAGCCAACGCCGGTATGGCGCCGGCATCGATCTTGCCGAGGCCGAGTACTTTGTACGTCCCGACGACGAACTCAACCGGGCTTTTGACGAGCGCGCGATAGGCGCGCGCGCTATAAAACACGTCGCTCTGCAGAATCGCGGCGACGACGGGGCGCAACTCGAAGTCGTGCGCCCGCAACATCCCCGCAACCGCTTCGACGAGCTGCGGCTCGGGATCGTTATAAACGAACCAGTTTAAAAGGCTTGTGGCAAAGAAGCGCGCGCACTGTGGCTGCGCGAAAATGATGTTGACGACGTCGTCGCCGTTAAAATTCCCGGTGCGTCCCAAAAAGCGCTTGCTGCCGCCATCGTGCAGGGCCGGATTAAACGTCGCGCTCGCGCTGCGCCGGTCGACGCGCCATCCCGTCCAGGCGCGCGCCGATTCGCGCACGTCCTGCTCGGAGAAGTTGCCCAAGCCGAGAGTAAAGAGTTCCATGAGCTCTCGGGCAAAGTTTTCGTTGGGATGCGCGGCGACGTTGGCGCCCCCATTCAAATAAATCAGCATCGCGGGATCTTTGGAGACGGCGCGCGTCAGCTTGCGGAGATTCCCTAGGGCGTAGCTTCGGAAGAGGGCGTTTTGCTGGTAGGTGATGCGCGGAAAGCGCGGCGTAGCGCGCGAGGTGAAGTGTCCGTGAAAATAGAGCGTCAACTTCTCGCTCAGTGGTGCCGGCGAGGAGAGCATCGCGTTGAGCCACCACAACTGCAGTTCCTCGAGGGCGTCGCGCACGTCGGGGCGGGCCAGCGGCGCTTGCGCCTCCACCAGATCGGGCGGCGGCCCGGGTTGCGGCTTGGCGTCGAGCAGCGCGCTCACCGCCTCACCGGCTCGCATGCCGGCGTAGCGCTGCAACTCAGAAGCGGTGCCCCCAAATCCCGCGCGCCGGAGCAAATGTGCGGCAGCGCGGCTGCCGAGCCGTTGGGAGTAGGGCTGGAGCGCCGTCGATGGATCGAGCGGACCTTGCGGACGAAGAATGCCGCCAACATCGACCTGAGCCTGTGCGGCCATCACTCCCTACCTACGCGCCGCCGGGGCGAGGGCCCTCGGCCCGAAGCGGACTCTAACCGGGCTCTAAGCGCGACGCGCCGAATGGCGCCGCGATGGCGCTGTTGGAATCGCGATTGGACCGGCGTTCGGAGAGTTTTGCTACGAACGCCAAGCGGATAGAGCGGCTCGTCGGCGAGCTGCGCGAACGGCTAATCTCGGTGCGGGCGGGCGGCGGCCGGGACGCCGTCGAGAAGCACCGGCGGCGCAACAAGATGACCGCGCGCGAGCGCGTCGAGCTCCTCGTCGACCCGGGTTCCGGCTTTCTCGAGTTCTCGCCGCTGGCGGCGTTCGATATGTACGATAACGGCTCGCCCTCGGCCGGAATACTCACCGGTATAGGCGTCGTCGAAGGCCAGCACTGCGTCATCGTTGCCAACGACGCGACCGTCAAAGGCGGCACCTACTACCCGATGACGGTAAAGAAACATCTGCGCGCGCAAGAAATCGCCGAGCAGAATCATTTACCGTGCATTTATTTGGTCGACTCGGGCGGTGCATTCTTGCCATTGCAGGCCGACGTCTTTCCCGACCGGGAGCACTTCGGGCGGATCTTTTACAATCAAGCGCGCATGTCGAGCAAACGCATCGCCCAGATCGCTGCCGTGATGGGCTCGTGCACCGCGGGCGGAGCCTACGTGCCGGCAATGAGCGACGAAACGGTGATCGTTAAGGATCGGGGAACGATCTTTTTAGGCGGCCCACCGCTGGTCAAGGCGGCAACCGGCGAGGTCGTGACCGCCGAAGAGCTCGGGGGCGCCGACGTCCATACCCGCATTTCGGGGGTCGCCGATCACTTCGCGGTGGATGACGCGCAAGCCATCGGCATCGTTCGCGAGATCGTCAGCAATCTTCACCTCGAGCTGCCGCAGCAGTGGGACCGCAGCGATCCGCAGCCGCCCAAATACGAGCCGCGCGAAATTTACGGAATTATTCCGGCCGACAGCCGCACCGGGTACGACGTGCGCGAGGTGATCGCGCGTTTGGTGGATGCGTCGGAGTTCCACGAGTTCAAGTCGCGTTATGGCGCGACGCTCGTCTGCGGCTTCGCCCGAATCGAAGGGCATCCGATCGGCATCCTCGCCAACAACGGAATTCTCTTTAGCGAGAGTGCCCTCAAAGGCACGCACTTCATCGAGCTCTGCGCCCAGCGCGGAACGCCGCTGCTCTTCTTGCAAAACATCACCGGTTTTATGGTCGGCAAAGAGTACGAGAATCGCGGCATCGCCAAGGACGGCGCGAAGCTCGTTACGGCCGTCGCTTGCGCCGAAGTGCCGAAGTTCACCGTCGTTATCGGCGGCAGCTTCGGGGCAGGTAACTACGGCATGTGCGGGCGCGCCTACGCGCCGCGCCAGCTCTGGATGTGGCCCAACGCGCGCATCAGCGTGATGGGCGGCCCGCAAGCGGCGAGCGTCCTCTCAACCGTCAAGGGCGAGATGACGCCGCAAGAAAAGACCGCCTTCGAAGCGCCGATCCTCGAGAAATACGAGCGCGAAGGCAATCCGTATTATTCGACGGCCCGGCTGTGGGACGACGGCATCATCGACCCGCTCGACACGCGCCGCGTCATCGCTATGGGTCTCGACGCTGCCGCGCACGCGCCGCAGCCGCGCACCCAGTTCGGCGTCTTCCGGATGTAGCGGCGGCGTTCATCGCCCAGCGGTCCCCCTTCGACCTTGAAGTAGTTTGGCGTCTCACTCCACTTCCCGTGGCGATAGCCGAGCACGGCGGTCGCCTTCGCGTTGGTTGGACAACAGAGCGGGGCGCCGGCGCCGTAATACGGTCCGCGCAGTTCGAGAACCGGGCCGTCCGGCTGGTTGACGATCTTTACTGCGAGGTCGCACGAATTCGTCACCGTGACTGCGGGCACCGCGCGCCCGGCGGTACCCGCCGTGAATACGGTGACCGTCGCCGAGCCGCAGTCGGCCGCCATCGCGTGTGACGAGACGACGAGTTGCTCGTAGTGCTTGCGCATCAGCTGCGCGGCCCCGACGATCTTGAGGTCTTGCACCGGGAACCACATCTTCGCACCGTTGGCTTGAGCGACGCGTTCCAGCGGGCCGCCGTTGCGAGGGGACTGGTAGCGTATGCGGTATGCGCCCGCGCGCGGCGCGTAGATCGAGAGATACCACTGATAAAAGTCGCGGCCGTTGCCGGTCCCGACGAGCTTCTTGCTCGCCACCGCTTCCCAGCGAGCGTGAGCGAGACCATCGAGCGCGACGAGCTGACGAGCAACGGGGCTTCCGGGAGCGACGGGAACGAAGGTCGGCGTGGTCTGTGCGGCTGCAGTGGCGCTCAACAGAAGCGCGATGATGACGGTGCGTACGATCATCGCGCTTATTTCGCCGCAGCTACGGCTTGTATCCGCTCGGTGGAATCTCCGATGGAAGCTGCGCCAACCCGAACGTGGGCGGAGGGGCGCGCACGATGCCTTCGATCATGTCGTCCCAGGCTTGGGTCAGAATCGGCAGCAGCGTGACGACGCGATGCGTTCCTTGATGCTGCGAGTAATACGACACGTCGACGCCGATCGACGCGAGATAGTTTGCCGTCGAGGTCGGCCACTGCGTCGGGACGTTATCGTCGGCGTTTCCGGTCAGAACGTAAAAGCGCGACGTGTGCATCCGGCTGACGAGGCGCTGCGCGTCCTCGCTCCATAGCGCTCCCTCGATGCACATCACTGCCGACCACCGGTCGGGGTGAAGCGGCGCGATCTCGAAGACCGAGAAAGCGCCCATGGAGTAGCCGGCCAAATACCGCTTGCGCGGATCGACGTTGAATGCCGCAGTTGCCGCATCGAGCGCGTCGTACACATCGCTCTCCGCACCGCGGAAATCGTAATAACCGCGTCCCCACGGCGCGACCACGACCGTCGAGTTGGTGTCGGCGAGCCGGGCAATGTAAAACGGTGCCAGCAACTGCGTCTCGGCCTGCAGCCGCCCGTGAAGAAAGACGATCAGCGAAACGGGGTGGTCCGGCGAGTACGACGGCGGAACGTAGACTGCCACCGGCTGCATCGTACCGTCGCGCGAAGATCGCACCAACGTCTCGCCCCATCCCCGAACGCCGGCCATGGTAACGTACCGCCGCTGCAACAACTGGTTCGCGAGGCTGAGATCCAGCGCTCCAAAACGCTGCGTAGTCTCTAGCCATTGTGCTGCGGTGAAGCCGCGGCCCGCAGTACGGTCTTCGAGCATATCCGCGTCGTCGCGCAGGCGTTCGTAGTAGTCGAAAGCCGTGTCGCGCCCCGTAACCGTCGCGATGCCTCCGATCGCAGCCAGATAAGCTGCCGCCGTTTGGCGAAGCTGCGTTTGCAGGCTGCTTTGGCTGGTGCCGAGCAGCACCGTCGCGGTGGCGGCGAGAAGCGCAAGGTTTAGATACCGGCGTACCATTCGTAGCCTCGATCTTCCCAGTACCCGCCGCCGCCGGCGTAGATCGTCGCGAGCGTTCCGACGACCTCGATGCGGGCGATCCACTTGGCGCTCTTATAGCCAAGCTGCGTCGGCACGCGCAAGCGAACCGGCGCGCCGTGATCGGGATCCAGCGGCGCGTCGTTAAGGCGCAGCGCCAGCAGCGCCTGGGGGTGACGAGCCTGATGCATGTCGAGACTCTCGTAGTAGAGATTCCCCGAGCCGTCGTCGTCCAGACAACGAAAGATGACGTAGCGCGCGTCGGCACGCGGCTCGACGGCATCGAGCAACGCCGCCAGCGGTATGCCGCTCC
>DATAPM010000344.1:0-6921 GCA_036265225.1 Vulcanimicrobiaceae bacterium | reverse complement strand
GAGGATCTCGGTGGGCACTCGAAAATCCGCGCCGAGCTCAAGCTCTTTCTTCATCGCGCTCCCTTATAGTCACACGGTACGTCGACGCACGGCTGCGGGCAGATCTGAAGTACTCCACACGGCGAGCAGCTCGTGAACGCTAAAAGCGTGGCGGCGATAAGCGCCCACAGTGCCACGGCACCGAGAAGTCTTGCGTTCATGCTTCGAAGCACTCAGTCATAGCGCGAAGCTCGGCATGATGCGCGGCCAGCAAGACCGACGCCAGCTTACCGACGCGGGCTAAGTTTCGGTAGTCCTCGGTGCCGAGATGACGTCCGGCGTCCAAGTCGGCGATCAGCCCACGCTCCAGGCACTCACCGAACGTCGCGGTGAGAATCTCTCGCATGGAGTCCGTTGAACCATCCGCCAACGGACCGGCGCGTCGGAGCACGGCCTCCGCTATTTCGCGATCTTCCGCCGTAAATTCGGTTATTCGCTTTACCGTCGTCGCTGCAAGGATGATTTCTAGCCCCTCATCCGTCAGCTTCCCGTCTTTGAATCCGCTCTCCATCGTCATGCCAGCGCCCTAAACAGTTGGTGAGGAAGATGCGTGTGGCAGCGACCGCAAACGCGAACCCAGCGGCCGTCGCTGCGCGCCGATCGACGCGAGTGCGCGTTGCACAGCCACGCTCGGCAGTGCGGGCACTGACGGCTGGCTTTGTGGATGTCGGCCGTGCTTGTGACTCCTTTAGCCGAGCACACGGTGCAGAGCTGGGGGCTCATGCGGCCCGCGCCTTACGCTGCTGGTTCGTGACCACCACATGACACGGACGGCAAAGCGTCTCGAGGTTGCTCAGGTGATGGTGGCACCCGCGTCCGTAGCCTTGTCCGCGCCGAGGCTCAATGTGATTTACCTGAAGAACGACGAGTGGCTTAGTTGATATCGGCGGAAACTCTTGCGGCGGGTCGACGATCGCGGGCTTAGCCCCGCAACGGACGCACTTGTATCCGTCCCGCTCAAGGGTAGCATCGCGAGCCGCACTCCAATCGTGATGCTTGGAGAATTCCTTGTACGCCCACGAAGCGCAGTGGTTTGAGCACCAACGCTTGCGGCGCCCCGACAACGCTTTGCCGCAACGATCACACTCGCCGGCGACGTGCTCGCGCAGCAGCGGAAGAATCGGGCAGTCCGCGGGGACGCCGGGTTGGGCGAAGGGGATCACCGACGCTTCCGCCCGTCAAGAGCGGCGTTGACCTTTGCCATCGCTTTTTCATAGCCGTCCGTCCACGAATCGACGTCGGCGCCGGGCGGTGCTGAATCCACCGGATTGGCAAGCGTCAGGTCTGAAACGCACTCAAGGCGCGTCGCCGCTTCTTGCAGCGCCGCAATGAGATCGATTACGTTGAACGCCTTCATGACGCCGCGATCTTAGTTAGGTTGTACAGGAAAAGGCCGACGTTCACCGCGAGGCACACCACCATCAGGAACCCGGAAGCAATGTCGCCAGTCCTTAGGGCGGCCCATATCAGGTAAAGGCAGACGCAGGCCAGCGCGAACTGCAAGCCAGCCAGAAGGCAGAAAACAGTCTTCATGCTGCCACCGGCCGATCTGGCGGTATCCGCCGGTTGATCCGTGATTTATTGCCGACGCAGACCAGGCGCCACGCACGTTCCTCACGATTAGGCGGAACACGCACCGTCTTGAGATAGGCGTCGTACGCTTGGTGATGGCGTTTGCAGGCACAGATCCCGATCAGCGGATTGAACCTGATGCTCGGGTTAAGGTGCGGGCGTCGATAAATATGGGCTGCCTGCACTGGATTGTTTTCGGAGCCGTGAGATCCGCACTCCAACCATCCGGTGCCGTTCCAAACCTCCATCCGGCACACAAACTCATCGCGAGTCTTGACGGCCGGCGGAAAGACGCGCTCGTCCTTGTCAATCTGACGGGCCTTGCGGAGCTCGTTCACGCGTAGGTCTCACGCAACCCGGCGTCGATAATGACCTGCGCTCGCGCGTTGGCTCTTTTGCACCAAGCATCGACGTCAAAGACCTTCCCCTCGTCGGGGAGCAGGGGCTCGACGAGGTGGATGTCAGTCTGGCAATGGGTGACCCAGCACGCCTTTGCGTTACATGAGGACAGGCTTTTGGGCCACCCAAAAACTCGCATGATGCCTTGTACGAACTCGATATCGATAATGTAGCCGAAGCCCTGGCCCGAACTGTCGTACTTAAACGCGCCTCCGAAGAATAATCCCCCGTGCTCGTTGTCACGGATGTCGCAATGCTCAATCCGCGCAACTTCCCGCGCGCGCATGAAACAACGATGCTCGTCGTGGCTCATGCCGCGGCCGTAAGATCATTGCGGCGATAGAAGTAGCGGCGCTTGTCACGTCGGCGTTCGATGGTGCGGTGCTGCGCCAGGTAGGACATCTCCATCTGCACGGAGCTGATGGAGTGGCCGTACTTGGCGTTGATCTCCGCGCCGAGATCGTAGGCGGTGCGTTCGCGGCCGTCGGCTAGCACTTCGAGCACCGCGACGCGGATGGTTGGGCGCGCCACTTTAGTAGGGACCTTCGGCGCCCTTGAAGCTGCGCGCGCTGCCGATGCGAACGGAGTCTGCGCCTTCATCCGGCTCGTCTTCTTCGTCCGGATCGCCAGCTGAGTCCGCCGGCGCCTTCCCGTTTTTCTTCGCCGGTTGTAGATCGAGCCCGAGCTGCTCGACTTCACCGTAGTGCTGAACGATCTCGGCCGCGACGGCGTTGAACGTTCCTTGTGCGTCTTTGTGCTCTTCGTTGGCGCGCTGCTTGGCTTGCGTCGCTCTAATCAGCGCCACGTTGGCCCGAGCGAGTGAATGAACGAGATCATCCAGCGGCGGCTTGATCATTGATTCCTCGTGCGGACCTCCGCTGGTCCCGTCGAGTACGATTTGGGCATCCGCACCGTCAACGGGCGTGCGCAACGTGGGTGCCATGGCTTCGGCATCAGCGGCAGCTTTGGCTGCGGCGTCTTGTGGCTGCGCACCACCATCGATGACCTCGACGTCGGCCATGGGCACCCAGCCCCACTCCGAGAGACGGACCGATTTCTTTTTCGCGTTGACCTCGACGACGGTGCCATCCTGACCCTTACGCGGGCCGTCGGCAACGATAATGACGCGATCGTCGACGTGGATCTGGGGAAGCTCGGCGACGGGATTTTTCTTACCACGTGGCATAGCGGGCCTTTCTGCTCGGTTGAGCTTTGGGAACAAGTGGTGCTCGGCGTAAGACGGTCGCGCCGGCGACGACAAGAAAGCACAGCCCATCCACAACGGTGGACAAAAACTCCATTACGAGGCCCTCCGTGCCGCAGCGATCTCTGAAAACGCGGCTTTGACACGCTTACGAGTCCGCACGCGAGTGAGTTGGTGATTGAGATCCTTGCGCAGCAACATCACTTCATGCGATGCGCCGGCCGCTTCGGTACGCAGCTCGCCGGCGACGCGCTCAAGTACTTCAGCGCGATCGTAGAGCGAGATGGCCTGTTTGCCGACGAGCTCGATGCGCTCGACCAGGGTTTCGATCCTCATGCCGTTCTCCGGGGCGCGTCCCACTCGAAGCCCGTCGAGATGTAGCCGTTGAGGATGTAGCTGAAGTAGATTCCGTAGCCGGCGCGACGAAGCCGCGCAATATGTCGGCGAAGTGTACGTGTACTACAACCAATCTGATCCTGCAGCGCCGCAAAGGTCTGAGGCTCGCGGCGGACCATTTCGGCGACGCGTAGGCACTCGACTAACGCTTTGCTGAGATCGTGATCGACGAGCTCTGCACGCTTGCGAAAGAGCTGGGCGACTTCCCGCCCGTCGGGGGCTGCCGAGAGCTCTCTCAAGGCATTTCCTTGGCATCGCCGGCGCACGCATCGCACACACTCGTCCACGAGCCATTATCAAGACGCGCCGGGAAGACTGTAGCGCTCCTTTGGCATAGCTTGCACGTGCCGTCGCGGCGCTGCGAGGGGTCGCGATCGATGATGAGGGGGATCATCAGAACTCCACGTCCTCAACCTGTTTGGCTCGTCCGCGTTTGGCGTCAGCGCGGCGCCGGCGCGCAGCATCGCGGCCCTCTTGTTCAATCCGCTCCCGCTCTTTGCGGATCTCCTCTTGGACGGCCGCCGTGAACTCTGCCTCGGCGTCCGTCGGCGTCAACCCGCGCGCTTTGGCGTCTTGTAGCCAGCGCCAACGCTTCAGCAAAGCTGGGCCAAACATGCCGCCAAATCCCACGAGGTTGTGCTCGTCGATCGGCTTGGATTTATCGTGGACCTCGACCGCCGCAATGCCTTTCTCAACGGCCGCGTCTAAGATCGCTTCCCAGGTCTCAAACGGCCACGGCCACAGACCGACGGGCCGACCAGTGGAGTCGTGTGGTTGGGCGGCGCAGTGCTCCGCCATGAGCTCCCAAAAGCTTCGCTCGCCAGGAAAATTATGAAGCTGCGTGCCGACTCGAACTAAACTCATGATGCGGCTATGTCCTCGAACTCAACGACGGCTTTGATCTGCCAGGGGTCGAACCACGGCGACTCCTCGCGGTTGGCGTGGTGCCGGCGGGCGTGGGCGACGTACTGGCTGACGGTGATCTGGCCGTAGGTGGCATGGCGCCCCATCGAAGCAAAGGCGCCGGCGATCTGGGAACCGTGGCGTTTGTTGAACGCTTCGGTTTTCGTGCAGTTGGCGAATTCTAGAGCGTGGTAGCGTCCCAAAATGAGACGCTCATCGGGCGTTAAAGATGCAAGATTCTTCTTGCGAATCTCTCGTGTTTCTTCACGAAGTGCGTCCTGCCAACTCGGGGTGGCGTCGGCCGAAGGGGCCGACGAACCAACACCGGAGTTACTAGAACGAGTCTCCGAAGGAGACGAAGTTAGTAACGTAGGTGTTGTAATTAGGGGGGTCTGGGGGGAATCGGGTGGCAACGTTTGCCCTTGGCGACGAGCCCTGCGGCCCTTATTTTGCAAGGCTTTTGCGTTATAAACCGTTACTTTCGCGTTACTTTTTTGTGACAGAGGCGTTACGTCAGGCGTTACGTTTTTGTTACGTTCTCGCTCACGGAAGAGCTTTTGCCGTTCTCGATTTGAGGCGCGCTCAATCTCTAGGATTTTGTCTAGCCATTTGGGGATCCGATAGAGCTCGCCATCGATCTCAAAGAGGCTGCATCCGACGAGTTCCTCGATCGCGCGCTCCTGACGCGCCTTGGACAGCTTGGTGTAGCGGACAAAATGCTGCGCCCGGGCGGGTCCACACCCTTGAATGTAGAGCTCGCCTTTGCTGGAGCCCAGCTTGCCGGCGTAACCGATCGCAACCAGAAACGTCAACGACGCGGCACTAGAAAGCTCGAGGAACTTGTCGTCCTCAAGGAGTCCCCAATCGAAGGGGACCCACGTGCGTGGCTTCTTACTCAAGCGACTACCTAAGGTAAAGCAGAACCGGAGTGAAAATGGAGATAGATCTGAACGGTGACGAGGCCGACGAGCATCACCATCGCAAGGGCAAACACGGAGCGCCCAGCGATGTCGAACCACCTTTCGGTTACGCTCTCGAGCCACGATGGCTGATCCTCGGGCGGACGGTACGCCGGCCGAACCGTGATCTCGACGCGCGACTCGATTGGTAAACGCAGCCGATGTTCCCGTGGACCGGCCATGATGCCAAACTCGCGATGCTCGCCCGTCATCGTAGAAGCGCTCCGCTAGCGGTGAAGAGTCGCGCCTTACTCGAGGATTCAGCCGACTCATGGAGCGCGCGCAGGACCGTCTGCTGGTTGATGGCGCTGAACTGTAACGCGTCGCGAATGTCGAGCAGCAGCTCGCACTGAATCCGTGCGAGCTCAACGAGCGCGCGTGACTTGTCCTCGATAGCGGAGACCGAACAAATCTCCGCCTCGAGGACCTCGCGGCAGCGCGGCTCGGGACCGGCACTGACGCACGATGAACACGCGTTATCTCCGACCCACGTGCAGCCGCCGGGGCATGCATATTCTTCGGTGCAGCCGCAGCCAAGGCACGTTGGGACGGAGGGCTCGACCTTGGGACCGACGATTTCCATCGCGCCTGAAGCGATGCACTCGCGCAGCTTTGTTTCAGACGTGCCCAGCCCCGAGAAATCGCCCTCGGCACGATCTAAGACCCAGTGACGGGCCGAGCGCACGATGCTCGTTCCCTTGTCGCGCACGAGTGTACGCGGCTCGAGTTGTTCTAGCGTGGTGATCATGAGCGGCGCCGGCGGCCGTTCTTCGCCGGCTTCTGATCTTCGGGCACCACGATCGGCTCGATCTCATACTGTTTGAGCAGCTCGACAACGCCCTCACGAACGGGGTCACCAAGTTCCTCGACGAGCCCCTCGACGATATCTTCAGCCTTGATCGTATCGCCCGGATCCGCGTCTTCGGTGAGGCTGGCGACCGTGAGTTTCTTTAGGCCCTCGCCAAACCCAAAGTAGTCATTCTCATCGGGCTTTTGAAAGAGCGAGATCTCGGTGTCGGTCGCGACGATGGCCTCGAGCTCGCCGATGATGCCGAAGAGCTTTTTGACGATCGGCACAACGGCGGCATTGGGCCTGGACGCCTGATAGTAGCTGGGGCCTGAACCATTGCCCGTGGTGCGCGAGATTAGTGCAAGGCGCGTCGCCCATGCGCGCCCCTGCTCGATGACGTCCTTGTCGATGCGCTCGATCTGACCGCCGGCCATCTCGCGTGCGTGCGCCAGGGCACGATCGCTGTTGGCCTTATCTTCTTTGTAGCGGTCCTTCGCGAATTTCTTAACGAGCTCAATCGCCGCCGCCGCGGAGATCTTCTCTTTGCCGCGTTCGGCCAGTGCGGATTCAGTCATAGCACTCCCTTGTTTTGAAGTCGCGGGCCAGCCGCAAGTTTTGCATAGTCTCAATCGGTTAGGACGGGCGCCGAGCCGTAGCGC
>DATAPM010000343.1:0-8243 GCA_036265225.1 Vulcanimicrobiaceae bacterium | reverse complement strand
CCGGCCACAAAGCCGGCCCAAACGATTGACGACCGCAAGTACCGGCCAACGGACGTCGCACTCGATTCCAAGGGTGACATTTGGGTCGCGAACTGGTGCACGCGCTCCAAATGCGCGCCCGGCAATATCGCGGAGTACAACAGTACCGGCGAACTGCTTCAGAGAATCAAGTGCCCGAATCTGATGTTCTACACGTATTTGGCCATCGATCGGCACGACAATATCGTGATTGATGGTGGAGGCACCTCATATAGCGACGCCGCCGAGATCGCGGCGGGATCGACGGAGTGTACCGAGCTGCCGGCCATTCACGTCGCGTCGGCGGGCGGAGTAGCCTTTCTCAAAAACGGCGACGTAACCGTCATCGATCAGCTCGATAACGTGATGCGGACCTACGCACAGCCAACATTCTCAGAGCTCGTCGCGACCACGAGCTTCTATGGCGTTCAGTACCTGAGCGACACCGCCTTCGAGTCTGGAGATCGCACCTTCTTCGCGTCATCGGAGGGGGCGACGGCGGTTTTCGAGTTTGCGTATCCAGCGGGTGGAAGCCCTATCCGCACCATTCCAAACATTGACTTCCCAGCGGGCGTCGCGATCGGGCCGACCCGAAAATAGGTCTAAGCCGTTACGATCTTCCCATCCCAGTCCCCGCCCGACGGAACGGAGGCATGTTGGTGAATCAGCTGCCATTCATTATCCCGTTTTTCAAAACAGTCGGTTTGGCGTACCAGTATTGCTTTCGAAGCGCCGCTCTTGAGTGTGATGTTCACTCTTTGAACCGTGGCGACGATACCCATATTGCCGTTCAGCATCACGTCGGTTTCTAGAATATGGGCCTTACATCTACTGAAATTGATAAAGACGCTGTCAAACATCTTCAATGCAGGCTGCACCCCTCGCGAGGCAAAGGCGGGAATATCAAACCAAAGCGCATCGGCGGCCCAATGCCGCGTGCTTTGTGCGCCCGTGATGGAGTCTGCCATTTCTTGCACGATCGAAATGATGGCTTGCTTGTCGTCATCTACCATTCGCACCCCCACTGATTCTTAAGACTCCCATTTGATGAGGCCTATTCTCGAAATGGAGTGAGGCCGCCTGGGATTGAGCCACGCTCCGGGGAACCAACGGCCGCCGTCGAAACGCTCCAACCTCAACAAGCTTGCGCGGAGGCGGTGTTATGAATCGAGGTTTTTGCCAAAGGCTTTGTATCGGCGCGGCCACGGCTCTGCTGGCGAGCTGCGGCGGATCCCAGCCGCCGATCGGAGCGCCGGGCGCAATGCCTCAAAGCAGCGCGTCTTGGATGCTGCCCGAGGCGCGGGGACGCGACTTGCTATACGTGTCTTCGTCGACCTATCAATACAGCACTGTGTACGTGTACACGTTTCCCGGAGCAAAACTCGTTGGCGGGATCGTGGCCGGGAACTACGCCGGCGGGCTTTGCTCGAATGCTCAGGGCGACGTATTCGTAACCGACTATTACAACGTGTACGAATTTGAGCACGGGCAGGCGAGGCGCGTCGCCGTCATCAGCGATCCGCTGGGTGCCTTCGATTGCTCGGTCAATCCGATTAACGGCGATCTTGCCGTTGGCGGGTTTGGCGGCCTTACGGTCTTCCACCACGAAAAAAGACATCGATGGCACTTGGGGCGCCTCTACACCTTCGATCTAAGTGAGGTACCATTTTGCGCCTACGACGGCAACGGCAATCTCTTCTTTGACGGAACGCTCGGCGTTTCAAGTGGTTCGCAACCGCTCTTCGTCGAACTGCCCCATGGCGGAAAACAGTTCGAGAACGTGAAGCTCAATGTGAAGCTGAGGAAACCGGGCAACCTCGCCTGGGACGGCAAGTATCTCGCGGTCGGAGATAGCGACACCCCGCTGATCCATCGCTTTGCGATCCGCGGATTACGGGGAACGCAGATTGGCAAGCTATACCTCAACGGCATGCAAGACGTGCGGCAGTTCGCCATACACGACGGCATTTTGATCGGTCCGGCGTTCGACGGCAACTGGCTTTTCGGGCTGTGGCGTTATCCAGAGGGCGGATCGGCACAGAGCACCACTGCGCAGGACCAAGCATGGGGCGCCACCGTAGCGTCGCTCATCAGCAGTGAACGCTCTGCGCGCTAGCTATTACGCGTTTGCACAGGGCGCTCTGGCGGCGCTGCTTGCCGGTTGCGCCGGAGCGCAACCGGCGATCGCCCCGGGCGCGCTGCCGCAAGCACGCGAAATCGTAACGCACGCCACTCACAACAAGCCGTGGATGCTCCCGGAAGCCAAGCATGAGGATCTGGTCTACGTTTCAGACTACCAGAACGGAGTAATCGTTCTCTCCTACGCCTTCCCGAGGTTAAAGTACGTGGGCTTTCTCGCCGAGCCGCAGTTCGGCGAAGGCGAGTGCGTCGACAAAGCGCAGAACGTTTTTATCACCGGGAGTGCCTACGACATCGTAGAGTACGCGCACGGCGGCACCACGCCGAAGGCGATCCTAACGGATCCATTTGCGCTTCCCTTGAGTTGTTCGGTAGACCCGACGACCGGGAACCCCGCTGTCGTCGGCTCCCCCGATGTGTTTCATCAAAACTACGGAGCCGCGATCTTCAAAAAGGCGCGCGGAAAGCCAACGCTCTACGAGGACGGCGATCTCGCCGCTGTTGCGTGCGCGTACGACAACGAAGGTAACCTATTCCTCGACGGCAGCCTGACGAGCGGTCCCGGCATCGCTGAGTTGCCTAAAGGCGGCACCACCTTTACCAATATTCCGCTCCCGCAGTCGTTCAAGGCCGTCGGTGATATAGAGTGGGACGGCCGGTACGTCGCCGTCGGCGATTACTACAACGGGGTAATTTACCAGTTCGACGTCAACGCAAGCAGCGCGACGGAGGTTGGCTCCACGCCGTTGAGCGGCTCGGGTACCGTTCATCAGTTCTACGTCGACCGCGACAAAGTGGTCGTCCCCAGCACCTTTCAAGATTACTCCGGCTTCGTAAAGATCTACAACTATCCGGCGGGTGGCGCAGCCAAGAGAACGCGCGACCTCGGCAGTCCCAACGGAGCCGTCGTCAGCCGCGCGCGAAGCCGCTAGGTTCCGGGGGAACCAAGGGTGGCGTCGAACGCGTCATCGTCTTCATCCAAACTCGTCGGAGGTGGAGTTATGGATCGACGTTTGTGCCTAGCGCTTAGCATTAGCGCGGCTGCTGCGTTGCTCGCCGGTTGCGGCGGATCGGAGTCGTCGATCGCGCCGGTTCACGCGGCGCCGGATCGCGCTGTTTCTTCGTCCTCCTCGTACCGTGTGCTGTACAACTTCCCTGGCTCCGCAGACGATGGGTACTATCCGCAAGCGGGCCTGATAGAGCTGAACGGCACCTTCTACGGCACAACCGCCAAAGGCGGTAGCGCCTGTGCTTTCTCCAGATCTGGCTGCGGAACGGTGTTCGGCTTGAGCGCGAGCGGTACCGAGAAGGTGCTGCATAGCTTCCTTGGCACCGATGGATTCTCACCGGCGGTGCCCTTGCTCAAAGCAAACGGAGCGCTGTACGGTACGACACAGCGCGGAGGAAATTCGCCGAGTGGGAAGGACTGCGGTACCGTCTTTAGGATCAGTCCGAAGGGGCATATGCAGGTGCTGCACGTGTTTGGCAAATGGCCCGATGGATGCCGGCCGGAAGGCCCGCTCCTGGACGTGAACGGTACGTTCTACGGCACAACCCTTTACGGTGGAGAGGGGAGCAACGGAACCGTCTACAGCATCACCGCGAACGGTCGCGAGCAGGTGCTGCACAGTTTCTGCTCCGACTCCGATGATGGATGTCAGCCTGTGGGCGGTTTGATTGACGTCGACGGCACGTTGTACGGGACCGCGTCCTCCGATGGCAGCGCCTGCCACTGCGGAATCGTCTACAGCATAACTCCCAGCGGCAGCGAAACGCAGCTCTACCACTTTGCCGGAGGCTCGGACGGTGCGGTTCCGCAAGCCGGCTTGGTGAGCGCCGACGGCACGCTGTACGGCACCACGCTTCTCGGTGGCGGCTCGGGATGCGCGGTCGGCCATGGCTGCGGAACCATCTATAGCGTTACGACGAGCGGCGCCGAACAAGTCGTGCACCGCTTCACCGGCGGCAAGTCCGATGGGGCATGGCCCAAGGCGGCTCTCCTCTACGTCAAGGGTATCTTTTACGGCACGACGAGCGCAGGCGGGCGCCCAGGGGGCCGTTGCCAGCATGATGGTTGCGGGACCATTTTTAACTTCACGCCCTCCGGCGGAGAGAAAATGCTCTTTGATTTTAAGAGCACTTTTTCACACCATCCTGAAGCGAGTCTGATCGACGTCAATAACGTACTGTACGGTACGACCACGCTGCGAGGTGGATCCGCCTTCACCTTTACCCCAACTCAACAATAAATTCTCTACGCGCCGATCCGGTAAGTGCTTTGGTCGCTCCCTATGGATTCTGCAAGTTCCGCCAACCATCCCAGCGAAGATAAACTCGGCATGAAGAAGTATTCGCCGGGTTCCTTGGGAATCGTGAAACTCAGATTCAGCAACGCTGCAACAGCAAAAAGGACGAAGGCCGAAAGGCGCGTCTTCATGATGCCTGAGGCTTCCCCGTGCCGGGCAGCCGTCCTTTAGATAGCGCTACCTCGTAGCTTCGCTTATCACGATGCCGTGTAGCTCCGGCGGATCAGTCGGCGAGCGGTCGACGTGTCCAATGAGCGTCGGTTTGCCGCCCGCAGGGTAAGGCCATGAGTCGATCCGCTTCTCGAGGTGACCGTGCTTTCGCTCAACGAGAGTCGTTCCGAGAATATGGGAGCCTTCTATCCAGTACTGAGGCGGATCGTTGTTCTTCGATTGCTTGAGAACCGTAATACCGACAAGATTGCCCGCTTTTCCAAAAACGGCTACGCGATAGATAGACGTAGCGTCGGTTCGCCCGTACCGCGAGTTCGAAATCGCCAGATATCTGTGTTGTTGGTCCCACTGTATGTTGTGGGGATAGATCGAGAAGCTCAACCGCAGGTCGATCATTTGGCTGCTGCCCTTCGGCAGCTCAGCGATGAAATCAAGGCTTGTAGCGGCGAAGAGGTTTCCCGATTCGTCGTACGTGCAGGATTCGTAGCCGCCATCGCGCGGGCTTGCGTAGGCCGTCGGGTCGCCTTTAGCGCTTTGGTAGAGGTCGATTGCGTGATTGGTTGTAACGGCCAAGTTTCCAGTGATAGGGTCAACCGCACAGCTCCATGGACTGTCTGTTCCGGTACTAACGGATCCGCTGATGCTGGTTTCGCCATGGCGATATTCAACAGCGGAGTGGCTGAGGAAGCGCACCACCCACACGTCACCGGCGTTGTCATCGCATTCTCCCTCGGGGTCGCCATCGACTACGAGCATCCCAACTTCCCGGACCGCCGGATACGAAAAGACGTGGACGTCGCTGGAGTAGGGGTCGCTCAAGTACAACAAATTATCGCGTTTTGCTTCCGCCAGCATCCACGATCCATCCGGGCTTACTCGCGTCCCGGTGGACAAGGCTTGCGGCATGGCACTGGGGCTGTCGTGTAATCCACCACATCCCGCTATCAACCCACTTCCAAGGAGCAACAGCGCTCGAAGTAACCACGGGGCCATTTCTCGGCACCTCCAATCGACGTTGCCCCACAGCATCTCACAGAGCCGCCGAACCGCGTTGAGCCAATAGCCCCGGACGCTAGGCCGTTCGGCAGGCGGAACCGCCTTTACGTATAGTTCGCAGAATCGCTCAGCCAGCGCAGCGCGCTCAGGCTCGGAAGAAAGCAGTACTCGCCGCCGCGCGTAACGACGAAGCGTGGAATCTCGCGCAGCTGCCGCCGCAGCGGACGCCGCGGTATGCCGTACGTACCGTGACCGTCGCCGGCGCCGGAGACCGGATCTCGTTCGGTCGTAGGCCCAGCGAAAAATGCGCTGTCGTTCATCCACTGCGACTGGACGAACTCGAACTGCCGCGCCAGATCCGCCCCCACGAAGGCGAACATCAACCCGCGGTCGATGCCGTCATCCTCGAGCTCACCGTCGGGCAGCGGCGGTCCGTAGGCCGTCCCGCGGCGGATCATCCGGTGAATTCGCACGATTCCGGCGATCTGCGCGTCCCGCGGATTCACGCGGCGCACGTGTGAGCCGAGCGGCGTCTTGTAGCCCAACGGATCCTCGTTGAAAAGGAAGTCGTTGTTGCGCTTTGCATCATCGCCGAGGCTCGGGTCGTCGGCGGTCGCTGCCAATGCGAGCGGCGCACCGCTTCGCCAGCGGCCCATCATTTTCGCCGCGACCAACTCTTGGTCGGCGGCGTCGCTCGCATTGGCCTTCAGGTATTGGCGAAATAGCGCGACGCGCTGCTGCAGCTTGCGGAAGACGATGTAGCTCCCGTTGCGCCCTAGCACATCGGGTTGCGGAATGAACGGTTTCTCGCTCATCTCGCTCGGGTAGCCGAACACAAACTCGCCCGCTTTGAGCGGAACCTCGTGTGGATTGCTGCCGGCGATGCCGCTGCCTTCGATCGCTGGATGGCTAATGCCGTCTCGGAAGCCGAACGGTTCTCGCTCGCCGGGCAGCACGTGACAATCCTGGCGCCAAATCGCTGTTACGCCGGCGAACTGGTCATAGGCGGTGCGCGCGCGTGCCAGTGCCGCGTCGAGCTGCGCCTGATCGGTTGAGATCGCCGTCAGCACGACGTGCACGTCGCCGGATCCCAGCGGCTTCTCCCAGTGCTCGGGGCTGCTCTCACCCGTGTCGCCGAGCGTCCCGGCGCGTGCCGCCATGCCTTGTTTGAACGGCGTCGGAAAACTCTCCAGTGAGGGGCTCGGAACTCCTAGCGCCTTGAGGCCAGCGTAGCTCAGCGAGGCGCTTACCCACGTATCGCGCGCGGGGCTCTCGTTGTGCGCCGCCGACGCCACCACGTTGCTCAGGCGTCCCATGAGCTCGCGCCCGGCGTTAGCGTCGTCGATGCGCAGGACGATGTAGGCAGCCTGAAACGGCGTGGGCCTCGGGCGCAGCACGCCGCTTTGAATGTCGTTTAGTTCGAGGACTTGCAACGTCACTTGGTCGCCAGATTGCGCCAGAAGTGTTCCAGGCTCTCGTCACCGCCGAAGAGCGTAATGAAGATCGTCGAGTCGGCCAGAAGAATGTCGCCTGCCCGGTCGCCGGCGGGCGGCATCCACAAGAACATGTTAAACTCGCGGTTTCCGGCCGCCGTGAAAGGATGCGGCTTGGAAAGGTCGACCGGCTGGCGCGCCAGCACGTGAATGTTCTTCGCGTTCTCGTCGGTCAGCGCGTAGTGCGGTAGATGCATGTGAAACACGAACGTCTTGACGTTCTCGAGCCAACCTCGCTTGTCCGAGTCGCCGGCTTTGGTAAGGTCGACTGTCTTCGTGGTCCCCGGCAGCGTTGCCGGGCGCAAGCCCCAGCGGTTCTCTACCGGCACGCCAAGAGCGCGCATGAGTGAACGCGTGTACGTGCCGAAACGCTGTTGGCGCGGCACGAGCGGGTCGCCGTGGTGGTGGTACTCCATATTGCGCACGTCTGGGTCGTCCGAAACCCCGACGTCGTGGTGTGGGCCAAGGATCAAACAGGTCCCTTCGCGTTTGAGAAACTCCTTGATCGCGGCGATCTCTTCCGGTGCCGCCTCCTGTTCGGTCACCATATGATCGAGGCCAAAGATCATGAGCGTATCGGTATCGCAAAGAATCCGCTCGTCGATCGGCAGTCTCAGTCCCATCTGATCGACACGCTGATAAATGGCGAGCGGGTTGGCCGTGACTTCGCCGATTAACTTTTGGAAACTTCGCGTGTTGAGATGGAAGAGTTCGAGCGTTCCGGCAATTCCTTGCTGAAACATTTGCCGCGAAAATGCTTCCGTTTCGTACGCCGGCCACGCCACGCGACGCACTTCCGTCATCGTCGAGAAGCGATTGTCGAGCTCGGTGACGTCCGCGTTTGCTTCCCACGGATAACTCCACGCCCAATACATGCTGAAGCGTCGCTTTCCCGCTTCGTATTTTCGCGGGACGTGCAGCTGATTATATGTTCGTCCGGTGGCCGCCATCATTCTCCTACTGCATCTGGTCGAGCATATCGCTGAGCGCCTTTTTGATGTGCAGTGCCTTCTTGATCTCGTCGGCCGACACATACGGGTATTCGCCGTATTCCATGAAGCTGGGCCGGTGGTGATCGCGCACGAACTTGATTACCGCCGGCACGTTCGTTTTCCAGTCT
>DATAPM010000342.1:0-4972 GCA_036265225.1 Vulcanimicrobiaceae bacterium | reverse complement strand
CGCGCCGTCGACCGCGACTGCATGGGAGTCTACGCGCGCCATATATCTCAATCCGTGGACCCATTTTCTGCTTTCGTTGCACTACTGGGGCGCCTCGGCGATGATCGCACTTGTGGTCTTGCACCTGCTGCAAGTGCTGATCTGGGGCGCGTATAAGGCGCCACGCGAGTTGAATTGGGTTGTCGGCGTACTCTTGTTGCTCGTCACCCTCGTGCTCGGTCTCACCGGCTACTTGTTGCCGTGGGATATGAACGCATATTTCGCATCGCGCGTTTCACTTAACATCCTCGGCCTTGCCCCGAGCGGTTCGGTTATCCAAGACGTCGCGCAAGGCGGAACAGCGATGGGCACCGCGACGATCAATCGCTTCTTTGGCCTTCATATTTGGCTGATGCCGGCGGCGCTACTCGCCTTAGTCGGGGCGCACTTGGTGATTTTCCGACGTCAGGGCCCGGCGGGACCTGTGCCCGACGACCGCCGGCACCCGGCGCCTGGGCGTTTCTGGCCGGATCAGCTGTTCATGGACGGCGCGGTGTCGTTGATCGTGTTTATCATTATCATTTTGCTCGCGTGCTTTATACCGCCCTATCTCGACGCAAAGGCCAATCCGACTGTCTCGAACTTTACGCCCTATCCAGCTTGGTATTTTCTGTCGCTCTTCGGCTTGCTTGCGCTCGTACCGCCAAACGTGCACATTGGGCCGCTTACGGTTAGCACGGAGCTCTTCGCGACGATCATCGTTCCAACAGTCTTTGGCATTATCGTGCTGATGCTTCCATGGTTCGAACGCAGCAAAACGCGCAGCTTCAGCTCGCGTGCGGGCGCATTGTGGGCGACGACCATAGCGCTGATCGCGATCGTCGGACTCTCCATTTATGGGCAGATCGGCATCCTCCGACGTCAGGCGGCCGGTCCGCCATCTCCGCCCGAGCGGGAGGTGCTCGCCGCCACCGCGCCGGCAAATGCCAGCAACGGCGCCGGGCTGTTTGCGGCCAACTGCTCGCGCTGCCACGGGGACCTAGATCAAGGCGTCGCCGGCGCCTTCCCGCCGCTAGCTAAGAATACGGTCGTCACCGGCGATCCAAACAAGGTCATCGGCATTGTGCTGGACGGTTTGCACGGCGAAGTTGCGGTCAATGGGCAGACGTATAACGGAACGATGCCGCGGTGGAGGGGCAGTCTATCCCATGCCGATGCCGCTGCGGTCATCACGTATATCCGAGGTTCGCTTAGCGGCAATCACGCGTCCATGGTTACGGCGGCCCAGGTCGCGAGCTACAAACCATAACTGAGGCGCCTTACCATGGTAGAAAGCGATGTGAATGCTGAAACCGCCCGCTCGGGCATTAATGAAGTATGCGGCGTCCCGAATTAATGGCGGAGATCGCAAGAAAGCACCCAACTAAATGTGCTACGGAACAGGGGCGGTTTCCACCCCTGTTCCGCAGCGACGAACGCTAAGCGATAGCTTCGCTAGTCGCTATTGCTTAGAACGCGGATTTACTGCGACACCGTTCGGAAGTAAGCTCGCGGAGAGACCGCTGTCATAACTGTATAGGAACTTAATGCTCTTCGTGCTGTACGAGTAGACGTCGACCACTCCGTTGGTGCGTTCCGCTGCTGTAAACTGATTATTCGCAAAGTTGAGCTTCCCCCAGAAACTTTCGCCCTTAAGGGCGAAGGGGCCGCCAACGACAGTGCACGTTGGATCGCAGCCGCGATAAATGTAAACGTCCTCTGCCATGTCATCGATAATCACAAGATTGCCGCTCTTGTCGATGTCGATGCCGCCATAGTAGGTTTGCTTAAAGCCTGAGGCGATGGTGCCGCTGCCGGCACAACCTTTGTAGTAGACGAGTTCTACACCGCCCGAGGCACTGGTCTTTACGTCGATCCAACAGTCGCCGGCGTTAGACATTCCAACGCCGCCGACGTGGAAGTAGTTGCTGTTCGTGAGATTCACGGTGCAGCCGCCCTTGAACGTGCAAATCGAAAGGCTGCCGGCAGTTGAGCCGTTGCCTACCAGGTTGCCCAGAGCGATCTGACCGGTTAAGGCATTCGGGCTTGTGGCGTCCGAAGGCTGCCCAAAGGGATCGGAGATCGAACCGATCAGCTTGCCGCACATTGTTGGGCCCTGGTGGATGTTGAGAGCCTCGCCTCCCGTAGTTTCGCCGGGGTTCGGCACCATCAGGTTGCCCGTTCCGTCGACCCCAAGGTCGTTAACGAACGCAACTCCGTCAATCGTGCAGATTGGTCCGCCGTTTTTCTTATTGTTGGCAGCATAACCGAGAAGAGATGTCGTGTTGAATTCACTGACGTAGGTGCCCTTGTTGGGCAGCTTTGTCTTTTTATCCGGCAGCATCAGCGAGTGTACGATCGAGACGGCGCGTGGGGGTGCAACGTCGTCAAAAACGCTTATTGGAGCATTGCGCACTTGTGGGCTAAGGCCCAACGGCGCAGTGCTGTTAGGCCCCATGTTGCCGGCACAACCGGCGAAGAGGCAAATGGCGATCGCCGCGCAGACCGCCGAAGTAAATAAACGCATGCGATAAGTCTCCTTGGCGAAGTAGAGTAGTTGAGGAGGCGTTCGGCATTGCCCGCGATTTGCGAACCATGCCCTCAAACACGGACAGCCGAACGACAGCCCGGAGGGCGATGCGCACGCATGAAGCATCGCTCGCTATTTGTAAACGTTTTATGTGAGACGTTGTGACCCGGAAAACGCGCTTCGAGCCGTTCGGTCGGGTCGAGCTTCGAACGCTTTTGATTCTTATTTATATTTCTGCGGGCGAGCCACCGGTCGGATGCTACACCCCGAAACGGGATGTGCGCGCCGCTACCGATTAATTACGAACGTCGTCGCGGGCACTTTCCGAATGCAGGTGGTGTCAACCCGGTTCAATCGATTGAAGAACGACCTGGTGATGGTGTAGGCGCACGCGTTTGCAGCTTCGGAAGGGCTGCCGAAGGCAACGTGAGCAACGTTCGGAATGGTGACGACGGTGGCATTGGACAGCGTCCGCGCCGCATAGGCGCCAAACGACGCTGCCGTTTGGGCGTCGTACTGCGCGGAAATCAACAGCGTCGGGATGCTGCTGCGCGTCGTGGCTCGCACCACTGGAGATACTTTCGGCACGTTCCACTCGCGACAGTTATCGCGCATGAACGGCAACGGACCGTTTTTCAGGATGGAAACCGGAAACATCGGAAATGCCCGTCGTCCAGCTTCAATGACGCTCTTTTCGGATTCATACGGAACCCATTCGCCGCAAGTGACGCCGTAGAAGAGTCCGTTGCCTAGTACACCGACGCCGGCGGGATCAAGCTTTGGTGCAGCCCACGTTGATGCAATTGATGTGGGGTCGCCGTGTGCGAGCGCATCTATCGAGCCGGGCACTTTCGCCGCCCAGTGCGTCCCAGGCGACACCGTCCATTGCACGAGCATGCCACCGCTGATCTTGACGTCCACTTTTCCGGGATGGCCTTGCACCTGGACTGCGACCGTCTTGGGAGAGGCCTCGTACTGGATCACCAGGCGCCGAAAGGTTGCCCCGATGTCCCCGTAGCGGTTGCGGCAAGAAATTTGATCGCGACACGCTTTGAATACGGCGTTGATTCCTTCGCCGGCGCTGGTCCACGCGCCAACCCCGCCCGCGAGGGACGGCGGAAACACGCCATCGATTGCAACCGAACGAATTCCGCCTGAGTGCTGTCGCATATACGTAAGCGCTAAATCGGTTCCGTAAGAGATTCCATAGACGTTCCATTTTGGGATTTGCAGCGCAACGCGCAGATCTTCGAGATCATCCGAACTCTCCAGCGTGTTGTACGCGCCGAGGTCGGAGGTGCGCGCCGCGAGCTCTCGACGGCACTCCCGCGTGGCGCTGGAATACGCCCTTCCCGTTGCTGCGGCATCGTATGGCATGTTCAACGTCTTTGCGGCCCAGCGGTCGACTGATGCGCACGTCAGCTTCGGCTGGGCGCTATACGTACCTCGCTGCGACATGAAGATTACGTCCCGATCGGCGTTGAGCTTTCCGGCCAGCGCCATAGGAATCTCGGTGATGGCGTCGTCTCCGGGGCCCCCGGCGAGCCAGACAATCGGGTCGCTCTTTGGTCTCTGCGACGTTGCCGGAACAATCGCCACCGAGAGGCGGATCGTTCGTTTTCCGGCGTTTCGACGATCTTCCGGAACGGTCAGTCGGCCGCAGCGTGCACGCTTCAGTTCGGCGATGGGCGTCGGCATTGCCGGACACGCGCCCGGGACGAACGACGATCCGTCCGCAGGCACCCTGACGGCAAGGACCGCGCCGAGGCTCAAAACTGCAACGGCGCAGGCAAAAGCAATAATAAGTATGCGTCTCATTTAAAGGTATAATTATCTCAAACACACCCGTCGCGCAAGCGCTCGTAAATAGGTTATGCTCCCAAGTCTCCAGACGGGAAGTTAAGGGGGATATCGGCTCGAGTGTGGCCGGATCCGATAGGACGATTAGAGCGCAACCAATTTGTGCCGGCCTTTGGCCTTTCGCTGCAGTCCCATTGCCGGACCGTGCGCGTACTCGCGCTTCGCATCATCTTGCTAGACGAGCATCTCCCGGTGAACAAGTAGAGCCGTTTATGAGCTCCACGCCTGCGTCGTGAAAGCCCCTTGCAGAATACGACGTTCCAATGGTGGAGATGGGGGACTCGAACCCCCGACCACTTACATGCGAAGGAAACGCCCCCGAAAACTGACGTCGCGTTCGAAAACCAAGAAAAAGGCTATTTTCGTTACAGTGATTGGCTTTGCGAGGCCGGATTTTCGCGCGCTAGCTTCCGCGCGAATTGGCGTAAGATTGTCGTATGCTTCCAGGTACTAGCTTACCGTTCTTTTCTCCGAGGCGGCGTTCAGCGCGAGCCTGCGTCCCCCGCTCAATATCAACAAACCGTCGCAAACACGGGGGCTGCCTTTGAGCCAAGCCTTACCGTC
>DATAPM010000341.1:0-2875 GCA_036265225.1 Vulcanimicrobiaceae bacterium | reverse complement strand
CTTGGGTGATGCTGATGTTGCCGCCCGAGATGCCTTCGACGACGCGAGCCGCAAAGACGACGGCGATTGGTGCGAGCGCCAGCGACGCCGCGATGTTCGGGGCCAGTCCGAGCATTACCCAGCCGATCGTTGCGCCGATTTGGCTAATAATGAGTACCGCCTTGCGCCCGATGCGATCGGAGATGCTTCCCCAGACCGGTGCAGAGACGAACTGCGAAAGCGAGAACGTCGCCATCAGCAGACCCACGACCGAAGCCGAAACGCCGAAATGCGTCACGAAGTACGGCAACATCGGAATCAGCATGCTGAACCCGACGATGTCGATGAAAGTGACGCCCAGGATCGGCAAAAGCTTGCGGATCATGACCTAAATGCTATTCGACGCTTAAGCGGCCGACTCTACCGGCAGAACGATTCGCGAGAAACGGTCGCTCTTACGCAGCACGTCGATTCTGTACGGACGACTCAAATCGATGCTCGTCAGGATTTTGTGCAGCGCATCGACGCTCGAGAGCGGCGCGTCCTCGAACGCCAGCAAAACGTCGCCGGCCTTGAGCTTGGCGGTGTCGGCCGGGCTGCCCGGTTCGACCGAGTCAACCAAAATCGTCCGCCGTTCCAGCAATCCTAGCCGGCGGGCGATGCCCTGCGGGAGCACAACGTCCTGAGCGGCGATGCCGAGATAGCCGCGCCTCACTCTTCCGTCGCGCGTAAGCAGCCCGGCCACGTGCTTGGCTGTATTGATCGCGATTGCAAAGCAGAGCCCTTGTCCGGGGAGCACCGCCGTATTGACGCCGATAACCTCGCCGTCCGCGTTGACGAGCGGGCCGCCGGAGTTGCCAGGATTCAGCGCCGCATCGGTCTGAATGATGTTGTCCATCAGTCGACCCGACTGCGAACGCAGCGACCGGCCCAGTGCGCTGACGACACCGGCTGTGACCGTGTAGGCGAGGCCAAAGGGATTGCCGACCGCGACGACCAGTTGCCCTGGGCGCAGCGTGGATGAATCGCCAAACGACGCGTGGGCCAGGTCCGGTGCGTCCACGCGCACTACGGCGAGGTCGGAGTGCGGGTCGTCGCCGACCAGCGTCGCGGGCAGCTCGCGGCCGTCCAGGAGAGTGATTACCATCCGCTGCGCCTCGTGAACGACGTGGCTGTTGGTGAGAACGAAGCCGTCAGGCGTAAAAACAAAGCCGCTGCCGTTGCCGCCGCTGCGTCCGTTACGGACTTCGACGCTTACGACCGCCGGGCTGACGCGCTCGGCCGCCGCCGTAACCGCCTGAGAATACGGATCGAGCGGCCGGGCGTCGGCCGCGCAAACTAGAGAAAGAACCATTCCGGTCTCTCCAAAACGGCGCGCGACTTCCGGGTTTCGCGAAGGGGGCCGCCGCCAAGCGCCCCGAAACGGAGTCGCTTCGCGCCCAGATGGCGGAATTGGTAGACGCGCTGGTTTCAGGTATCAGTGGTGGCAACACCGTGGGGGTTCGAGTCCCTTTCTGGGCAGTTGGACGATCGCTCGATCGCAAGGATTCCGATTCTTGCGAAAAGCAGCGTAACGTGAGAGAATCAATCGCACGAACCAGGCGCGTGTCCTTATGGACGGCGTCGATATATCAATTAACGCTCCGTTTACATCTTTTTAACTACCAAAAGGAGTGACATGCACCAAATCTCACGCACGTATCGTCGATTAATCGTCATCGCAGCGGCCGCCCTCACTAGCGCATGCGCGAACTCGGCAGCGACTACCAGCATTCCGAATGTCGCAAGTCGCCCGGCGTCGCTCTCCGTGCCGGCCGTAAACGTGCAATATGCGAGCCTCGATTATCAGAGCAAGTCCGGCCAGCCGCTTACGACGTTCCTTACCGGTATTCGTGGCGACAACATTAGCGGAATGTACAGGAAGAGCAACGACCGCGCACGCGGATTCATGTATCATCCGAGCACCCAGCAATTCGACCCCATCGACTATCCGGGTGCCTATAATACGACTCCCTACGGTCCGTCGTTCACACCCAACGGGTTCTACCGCGCGGTAGGGAGTTATACGCTTCCAAACGAGAACCTCAACTACGGATTTTTCTACGATGACTCCAAGCCGAAGAGCGACCGGTTCGTAAGAATCAATTACCCTGGTTCGACCAACACCATCCCGCATAGCACTTACGGAAGCGTAATCGTAGGCAACTGGGACAAACTAAAAAAGGGCAACGAGGATTTCTTGAACTATCCGACCGTCGGCCGCGGCTTTACCTACGATCTACGGAAGCAGACGTATACGATCTTCAGCGTTCCAAAATCGAAGAGCACCACGTGCTACGGGGTTATCGACGGCGCGATCGCCGGCGGATACACCAAACCGCGCGGCATCCACGTGACGCACGCATACGTCTACGACACGTCCTCGGGCGTGCTTTACCCCTACGACCATCCGGGGTCGGTGATAACCCATTTTGAAGGCATCGCGATTAACGGAAAGCGTGGTAACTATTCGTTGACCGGTGACTGGGTCGCTTTAAACGGCACGGTACATGCATTCTTCATCGCGATGAAGGGTTGGAAGTACCAGTTGCCGGTCGATATCGCGTATCCGGCCGCACAGACGTCGGGTAACTCAGTCTACTCGCAAGACGGGCTGACGCAAGTAGTCGGCGTCTACGATACGGCAAGCGGTCCTACGGGCACCAACGGGTTCATCGCATACCTGCACTAAACGCGACCATAAATCGGCGGCGGCGGCTTTAACCGGCAGGTCGCTCGTGGAAAAAGGCTCGCTTGGCATCTCGTCCGGGGCATTGCCAAAGGCTCGCATGTCGTAAATCGCCAAGCTTAAACGTTCACGGAAAGATGGCGCCGCCATCTTCATCTCCTCGGGTAA
>DATAPM010000340.1:0-8450 GCA_036265225.1 Vulcanimicrobiaceae bacterium | reverse complement strand
GCCGGCAAGCGCTCGCGATAACATCGCGCTCTTGATGTGGGCGACCGACGCCGCCCGAATTGCCTCCGGTATGCCCGGCACTTCGTAATCGAGAACCGCAGCGGTGGCTTGCGGGGTGCGATCGCGTGGAGTCAGTCCCGTCCCGCCGCTGGTCAGCACCAGATCGGCCGACCGCGAATCGGCGAGCTCGATCAACTCAGCCTGCAGAGCTGCGGCATCGTCGGGCAGCACGCGCTCGCGCACGACCTCGTACGCGCCGCCCAAGCGCTCCTTCATCACCGGAATGCACTCGTCGGCACGTTCGCCCGAAGCGGCGCGATCCGAGAGCACGATGAGCGCCACGCGAAAGCTCACTCCGCCCTCCACGAGCCGCTCTTGCCGCCGCTCTTCTCGAGTAGCCGCACCGTGCTGATGACGATCCCCTTGTCGAGCGCTTTGGCCATATCGTAGATGGTCAGAGCGGCGATCGAGGCCGCAACCATTGCCTCCATTTCGACGCCGGTCGCGGCGGTCGTGCGCACCTCGGCCTCCACGCGCAGACGGCCGTCGTCGAGCCAGTCAAAGCGCACGTCGATGCTGGAGAGCGGAAGCGGATGCGCCAACGGAATGAGCGTCGCGGTCTGCTTTGCGGCCATGATGCCGGCGATCTGGGCGCTGACGAAGGCGTCGCCTTTGGGCAGCGTGGTCTCGCGCAGCGCCGCGCGCGCCTCGTCGTTCAGTGCGATCAATGCTTCGGCGCGGGCAATCCGGAGCGTGGCATTCTTAGCGGAAACGTCGACCATGGCGAGGCTTCCGTCGGGAGCGATGTGCGTGAGCTTCATCGAGCCGCCTTCATCGGCGCGGCGCGCTTTGGAACCTCGCCCAGATCACGCACAAGAGAGCGAGCGCCCAAAGCACGACCATGTGCGTCACGTGGTGCGGGTGCTGCGCGCCCGATTCCGTGAAAGCGTTGACCTTGCCTAGCCCGTAGAGAACCCCCAGAACGAATAAGACGATGGCCAAAAAAAACGCGATGACTCTCATGTGATGACTCCCTTGCGCGCGAGGAAAAAGAAGATCGCACCCACGACGACGCAGTACCAGCCGAACGGGCGCAGATCGTTCGAACGGAAGTATCGCGTCAAAAAGGCGACCGAAAGATATGCGGCAATGCCTGCCGCAATTCCGCCGAGTATCGCCTGAATCAGCACGAGGTGCGCGCCCGGGGCAAAGAGCTTCGGAATCTCGAGCAAGCCGGCGGCCAGGATGACCGGCGTCGCCAACAGGAACGAGTAGCGCGCGGCATTTTCGTGGTCGAGGTCGCAGAGCAATCCGGCAACCATCGAGATTCCCGAGCGCGAGATGCCGGGAAGCAGCGCGAAGGATTGCGCGAAACCGATTGCCACGCTGGCCGGATAACCGAGCGCCTCGATCGGCTTGTACGCGGCACCCGACGCGTGCTGACGGCGCCGCAAGAACTCACCCAGGAACATCAGCAAACCGTTGGCCATCAAGAAGAACGCCGCCGGCGCAGGCGATCCGAAGAGCTTGCGCACCGGCACTTCAAAGATGACGCCGAGAATCCCGACGGGAATCGTTCCGACCACCAACCGCCACCCAATCCGCTCGTCTCGATCGTCGCTCGTCTTGCCGCGAACGATGCTGGCAAACAGCGCGCGAACGATTGCCGCCCACTCCTTACGATAGAAGACCACCAGCGCTAATGCCGTGCCGATATGCAGCACGACCACGAACGCCAGGAACGATGGGTTGGAGCGGTCGATGTTCTTCCACTGCAGAGCCGCCGGAATCAAAATCGTGTGGCCGAGGCTCGAGATCGGGAAGAGCTCGCTCACGCCCTGCAAAAGCGCGAGGACCATCGCTTGAAAGAAGGTCACTGCGCTGCGTTATCCCGCCGAGGTTCCACCGCCTTCACCATGCAAAGAACTTGACGCTGAAGTCGTAGGCGGTTGCGATTGGCTTGCAGTCGTGAAGCGCCGGTGAGTAACGAGCGTCGCGCGCCATCGAAACGGCGACCAAGTCGAGCGACGAGTTGCCGGTGCTTTGCGCCACGCTGGTCCGGACGACGCTCCCCGCAGTGTCGAGCTCGACGCGCACCAGCGCGGTTCCGCTGGTCCCGGCGGCGCGCGCGTCGGGCGCAATGTCCGGCGGCGAGGGCGTCGTTACGACGGCGGCCGCAGCATTGGGCGACGGGCAACCCGAAGCGGGCGTCGCGCTCGGCGCGGGGGTCGCCGCGATCACGGGGGCCGGCGTCGCCGGGCCCGACCCGCCCGGGCCGGCGCCGGGGCCGGTGCTCGCGGACGGCTTGGCCGAGTTCTGCGGCAGCGTCGAGGGCGTGTGCTTCGGACGCGGCGGTGGCGGCGGCGTGGGTATCTTCGTCATCGCAATCGAGGCCGGGCGGTGCTCGATCGAGACGACTTCGGCCTGGCTTTGCGACGTCGGAATGGGCGGATGCATGGCGATCGCCACGATGAGGTGCAGCAGCAGCGAGAGCGCGAAGGCAACCAGCAGCAGACGCGGAATGCGCCGGCCGAAGATCACGCTGGGAGCCCTCGGGAAGCCCTAGTCGGGCTGGAAGTCGGCGCGGAAGAGGTAATCGCCGGTGGTCGGGCTACAGTCGACGAGCTTGGGCGAATAGCTGGACTCGCGCGCCGCGCGCAGCGCCGCCTGATCGATCGACATGTTGCTCGAGCTCTTATAAATCTTCACCCCAATGAGATTTCCACTCGGTCCTACGGTGACTTCGACTTCAACCGTTACCGCGCCCAAGCCAAGATCTTTCGCCGATTCCGGATAGTCGGGCTGCACGGGATTGGTCACCGTGGCTTCGACATTGGGATTGGCGCACGCAGGCTTCGGCGTCCCAACCGGTCCCGCCGCCGGCTTGGCAGTACCCGAGCCTTGCGGCGCGCCGTTCTCACTGCCGTTGGCCGGTGCCGAGTACGTATTTTCGATCGAACCGGTGGACTTGTTCGAACTGGTTTGGTGAACGACGTTGACCTTGAGCTTCGGCTGCGGCACCTGCTGCTTGGGCGGCTGCGTCGCGTGCGGCGCCGGCGTGGGCGTAGGCGGCGGAGTCGGCGTCGGCGGAGGTGGCGTGTGAACGATGACCTTATGAATCTTGGACATGGTCACTTGTTCGGTCTGCTGTTCTTCCGCGTGCTTATTGATATTCGGGAAGACCGATGCAACGCCGAGGTGCGCCACGAACGCGATAACGAACGCCCAGAGAAGAAAACTCCTCGCCTGCTCGCCGGTGGTGATGAAGCCGCCGCGTTTTGCCATGAGCTATTGGGTTACCCCTTGGGGCGCGCCCTCGACGTGATTGGCTAGGCCGAAGTCGGTAAGGTCGACCTGTTTCGCAGCGTCCATCACCTGCAGAATCACGCCGTAACTCGCTTTCGGATCGGCCTTGACGATCACGCTCTTGAATTTGTGATCGGTCGCGTCCTGGAGCGACGCGAACGCGGCCTTCGCGTCGCGGATCTCGACCTGATTCGATCCGATCTGCACGTGATCGTGCTCGTCGACGATGACGACGATCTGCGACGGCTGAACCTTGTCTTTATTGTAGGCGTCGGGCAGCTTGGGTTCTTTCGTCACCGATGCCAAAATAATGAAGATGATCAGCAGAACCAACAGCACGTCGGTGAACGGCGTGATGTTGATCGTCGACATTACCTCATCTTCGCCGCCACCAGTTGAAACGGCCACTATCTTTCCTCCACCCTACGACGTAACGAAGCCGACGTCTTCCAAACCGGCTTGCTTGGCGGCGTCGAGAATTCGGATGATGATACCGTACGGCGCCTTTGCGTCCGCAATAATGGCAACGTGATGGCGCGGCTTCTTCTTGGACGCATCGTACATCACGCGATAGATGCCGGTTTCGTCGGTCTTCGTGCCGTCGACGAAGATGACGCCCTTGTTGTTGACGTCCACCTCGATGTCGTTCTTGTTCTTGTTCTGTGTCGAGCTGTTGGGGTTTTTATTGGGCAGCTCTTTCTCGAAGCCCGGCGGGGCGACCAGCGCGGCGAGAATCATGAAGATAATGAGCAGTACCAGCAGCACGTCGGTGAACGGCGTGATGTTGATCTCCGCCATTACCTCCTGGTCTTGCTGCGACGAAAGCAGTGACACGTTAGTGCCTCGCGCGCCTTACTTGGCGCCGGCCTTCGTGGGTTGATAAAGCTCGGTCGGAATCGGCGCGCCGGTGTTGTGGAAGTGCAGCATTTCGGCGAGCTGATTGGCGGCCACAATCATCTCCTGGTTGTAGTTCTTGATCCGCGACTTGAAGAAGTTGAAGAACACGACCGCGATGACCGCGATGATCAGACCGGTAGCGGTAGTGATCAGCGCTTCGGAAACGCCCGCGGCAACGACGGCCGGCGTCGAGTTACCCTTCAAAGCGATGTCTTGGAAGGCCCGGATGATGCCGAGAACCGTTCCGAAGAGACCGACGAAGGGCGCAATGACGGCAATCGTACCGATGATCGCGAGATTACGCTCCAACGAGTTTAGGTGCTCCATGAGCGCGATCGAAAGCGCGTCGGTGATGTCGGCGCGATTCTTCTCGCCTCGGCGAAGGCCGAACTCGAGAATGCGCGGGAGCATGCCGCGGTTCTTCCTGCAGATTTCGATCGCTCCGTTGAGATCGTCGGCCGAAACTTTCGTACCGATCTGTCGCAGAAGCCCCTTCGTGTCGGAGTGCTGCGTTTGGAAAAACACTAAACGTTCGATGACGACCGCAAGGCCGACGATCGAGATAAGCAAGAGCAGCCACATATCCCAGCCGCCCTGCTGCATGAGACTCATAAATCCGGAAAACACGGTGTACTACGACCCCTCCACTAGACGATGCTGCGGCGGTGCCCCCGCCCCGTGAGGGCGAGCCATTGGCCTACCCCCGTCGAAAGTCCTACTAATATTATTAGCCGCCGCCGCCCGACCCTGAGGAAGGCGTGGCGTTGAGATACTTTTTGACGAACGTTTCGATCTGTAGCGAGAGCGCTTCATTGCCCTCTGCCTTGGCCTGCTGGTCGGCCTTGTCGAGCGCGGCGGCGGCGCTTTTCTTCATGTCGTCGTTGTGGCTCGCCGTCCATTGTCCGGTTAGCGCTATCCCTTCGGCGAAATTCGCTTGCGCGTCGTTCGGCTTGATCGCGAGAGCCTTGTCGGCGTACGCTTGCATTTGCTTGTAGTCCGCCTTGGCACTTCTCGAAATTGCAAACGCGGCAAGGGTATTCGCTGTGACGGAAAGCTGCGGATCTCCCAGAGCCGCCGCTTTGTCGAAGTCGCTCAGGGCAGTCGCGGTGTCCTTGGCCTCCACGGCCGCCTGACCATTTTTGATTAGGGTTGCGCCCATCGCGGCCGAGCCGGCCGTGCTGGTTGGATCGAGCTGCTTGATCTCAGCTGCGATGGTCTGCGCGCCCTGTTGGTCGTTATTGGCTATGTATGCCTGAAGCAGCTCGGAGTCGATGTTCACCTTCGAAGCCTTGGGAATCTTCGGATCGTTCATCGCCGCGTCGTGCGCCGCTTTGAGCGTAGCCAGCGCCGCCGCGTTGTTGCCGCTGCTGAGCTGCGCGACGCCAAGCGAGAAACGGGTGTTGGTCGTGGGATCGAGCGCCACGGCCTTCTGCGCGTATCCCAAGGCCTGGCTCGGGTTTGACGTTGCCACCTTCACCGCCGCCGCAGCGAGGCTCAACGCGGCAGCTTGTTTGAACTGCGATCCGATCGTCGGGACTTTGTCGAACGCGGCAGCCGCGGCCGTATAGTCGCCGGCATTATATGCAGCGACGCCGGTCATCTGCCGCAGCGACTGGTCGCCCGGCGAATCTAGCAGTTCGCCCTGGCCCTTCGCTTGCGCCGCGGCATACTTATGCTGGTGAATCAGAAGGGCAACTTGCTGTGCGGCAGGGCTCAACGATCCCGCCGGTACCGACGGTCCGGAGTCAGAGGAGTTGTTGACGACCGCCTTGCCGTGGAACTTCAGAGTAAAATCGTAAAAGGCCGTGATGGGAGCCGAGCCACGGTGCGCCGGCCGGTAGGTCGAGGTTTGCGCGATGTCCAGGGCCGCGGAGTTGTCGCCCGAGTTGCTCGATTTAATGACGCGGATGGCCTTGTGCGTCCCGTCGGAATTGACCTGAACCTGTACGACGACCGTCCCGCTGCCCGCGATCGAATGCGACGTCTGGCCTTGTTTGAGAAGCTTGGCCGGCACGTACTCGTTGGCGTACTGTGCGCGCGCCGTCAGCGGCGAGAGCGCGAGTGCCACCAGCACGGCGCAGGCAGTTCTGACGAAGACGTTCATGCTATACCTCTGAGTTCGGTAGGTCTTCTAGAGTTTAGGTGTCCCGCTTGCTACGAGGCGGTCCGTCCCTCGGCCTGCGATGATGCTCGAGCGCCGATCGCTCTTTCGCAGTGAGCGGGCGAACCTTCCCTGGAGCCAGCCTACCCAAAGTTAACGGACCAAATCGCGTTCTCGTGAGAGCGGCCACGCGATAGCCCAAGGTTTCGAACATCCGGCGTACTTGCCGGTTCCGTCCCTCGTGGATGGTCAGTTCGACGATTGACCGGCCCCCGTCGAACGCAACGGTCCGAACCGCGGCCGTCGAGGTCCGCCGCCCGTCGATGACGATGCCGTCGCGAAGCCGGCGCAAATCCTGGGGTCGGACCTCCCCGGCAATGGTGGCCCGGTAGGTCTTCTCGACGCCGAAGCGCGGGTGGAGCAGCGAGTGCGCCAGCTCACCGTCGTTGGTCAATAACAAAACTCCGTCGGTGGCATAGTCGAGGCGCCCGACCGGCACCACCCGCGGTCCTTTCGGAAGCAGATCGGCGACGGTGCGCCGTCCGGCGGGATCGCGCATCGTGGTGACGACGCCGGCCGGCTTATGCAGCACCAGATAGCTAAAGCTCTGCGGCGGCTGGACCGGCACGCCGTCGGCCAAGACCGCATCGCCGCGGGCGACGATCGTTCCCAGTTCGCGCACGATTCGGCCATTCAAACTGACGCGGCCCCCGGTAATCAGCTCGTCAGCGCCGCGCCGCGATGCTACCCCCGCCTGCGCCAAAAATTTATTGAGACGCATCCCGCACTACGCAAAAGGAGCCCAGCCGCAATGGCCGAGCTCCCAATGTTTCCGATGAGTCACGTCGCCGGAAAAGAGCGACTAGTACTTACCGTTGCCGCCGCCGTCCTCATATCCGCGCGACATCGAGAGCGCCTCTTTGGTGACGGTCTGCAAGAACTCTTCGTTCGTGCGCGTCTGTGCCATTTTGTCGAGGATGATCTCGGTAATGTCGCCGGTGTTGAGCACCGCGGTGGCCCGCCGCAGCATCCAGATCTTCCGCATCTCGTCGGGCGAGAGCAGCAGCTCTTCGTGACGCGTGCCGGAACGCTTGATGTCGATTGCCGGGAAGACTCGCGATTCGGCGAGCTTGCGGGTAAGGTCGATCTCCATGTTGCCGGTGCCTTTGAACTCTTCGAAGATCACATCGTCCATCTTGGAACCCGTCTCGATCAGCGCCGTAGCGATGATCGTGAGCGAACCGCCCTCTTCGATCTTACGCGCCGCACCGAAGAAGCGCTTGGGCTTGTGCAGCGAGGCGGTGTCGAGACCGCCGGAGAGCGTGCGTCCGGAGCTCGCCACTACTTGGTTGTAGGCGCGAGCGAGGCGCGTGATGGAGTCGAGCAAAATCACGACGTCTTTGCCGAGCTCGACTAGGCGCTTGGCGCGCTCCATCGCTAGCTCTGCAACGGCTGTGTGATTCTCGGGATGCTCGTCGAAGGTCGAAGCGACCACCTCGCCGTCGATCGTCCGCTGCATGTCGGTGACCTCTTCGGGCCGCTCGTCCACGAGAAGGGCGATGATGTGAGCGTCGGGATGATTGATGGAAATCGAGTTGGCGATGTTCTTGAGCAGCGTCGTCTTGCCGGCCTTGGGCGGCGAAACGATGAGCGCGCGCTGACCCATGCCAATCGGTGAGAAGAGATCGATAACGCGCGTCGAGAGCTGCGTCGAGCGGACTTCCAGCTTGAAGCGCTCTTGAGGGTAGATCGGCGTGCCTTTTTCGAAAGCGCGACGGCCCTTGATCGCTTCGGGATCGAGGTCGTTGACTTTATCTACGCGGATAAGTCCGTAGTATTTTTCGCTCTCTTTTGGCCGCCGGGTTTGGCCCTCGACCATGTCGCCGCGGCGAAGCTCGAAGCGGCGGATCTGCGATTGACTGACGTAGATGTCGTCGTTGCCGATGTAGTAACCGGCGCGCCGTAAGAAGCCGTAGCCTTCCGGTAAAATGTCCAAGATGCCGCTGGCCATCTCGAGGCCGGAGCGCGATATCTGCGCCTGCACCAAAAGGGCAACGAGTTCATCTTTCTTGATCTTTGCCGGCGTCGCTACTTCGACTTCCAACTCTTTGGCCAGCTCGACCAGCTCGTTCTTCGTTTTCTCCGA
>DATAPM010000339.1:0-7071 GCA_036265225.1 Vulcanimicrobiaceae bacterium | reverse complement strand
CCTCTCCTTGAATGTACGTTTGCCGGCAAGGTGTCCGTGACGTCGAATGACCCTTACCTGCGAAATTAATCCCTCCTCGAAGCCGTTGATGACCCAATATTTTCCATCCCATGCGATCCCGTGCACGTCATTAAAGACCCTAAACTCCGACCCCCCGTGAAGCTTTATACTAACGAGTTGCTGGGTGTTCTTGGCTAACCAAGCGAAATCAGAGCCATAGTAACTGCCGCTATCCCAGCCGTCAGTGACTAAGAGATTTCCCTTGTCATCGTATGCGCAACTTTCATAGTGAGTGAGTGGGGTGGTATAAATTCGCGGGCTTCCTTGAGCATGGGCAAAAATGGCCAGACTCCCGTAACCGGTGTAGTTCTGGCTCTGATTGGCGACTGCTAAATCACCAGTCTTAAGATCGATGGCGCATCCCTTAGGCTGATAGGGCGCGACGTCGATCGCGTTGATGGGCTGCTTTCCGCCGTGGGTAAATTCGAAGACCTTCATCGCGCTATAGTCGGTTATATAAATATCGCCTGAGGCGTCGACGCATTCCCCCTGGGGGCTGGTAAAGCCGGTAAGCTTGCCGACGAGTTTTTGCTGCCAGTAGCGGTAAACATTTACATCTCCCCCGCTCGTGACGTAAAGGAGGTCCCATTTATTCACGCCGACGTCCATCCAGGATTTATCACCTCTAACGGGGCTCCGCGTAGCGCCAGGAACGCCGATCGGCGACTGTGATCCTGTGCAACCAGCCAGCGATGCGAAGGCCACGCTCAAGGTAAGCGCGCCGGTAAGACCTCGATTCATGATTCCGCCTCCGAGCAAGCTGGGTCGAGTATTAAACGCTTCGATGCGCCGTATAGGCTTCCCTAATCCCTCGCGAACCTAGGGCCGCGTTTGCCTATAAAGTCGCGGTTTTGCCTATAAAAGAGCGTGACGCAGTTCCTTGGTTACAGCCCTTTTGTGCGCGCGTCATGGTGAACGTCCCGCCCCCGTTTGCGTCGCCGTTCTGAGCGGTGACGATGAACGTACCGGAGGCTTGCTTTGCGTTAACAGACCCAAGTAAGCTCAGATAAACCGCAGGTGACGGGAGCCAATTTGCAGACGCGAACAATTTTTCTCCCGAGGTTAGGTAGGTTCCGTTAACACCGCCGCTACCGGTGCTGGACCAATGGCCCGAAGACATAAAATGAAGGCAAAAAGATGACGGACCGCTCCCAACTGCAGTAGTGAATGTTGCTAGGTAGTATCCCTTGAGAGCTTTCGTCTGAGAGAGCGTTGCCGTTTGAACTCCCGTACTCGGCGCGCCCGTCATCGGCTGCGATCCCCCGCAGCCGGCAAGCATCGCGGTTGCTACGCTCATCGATAGAGCGAAGCGGCTAAGAGGTTGGGCTCGCATTATTTGCTCCTTAGCTCGATCGGTTGCCGTCGCGGTCAATGCAGCCCTAGCGAAAGCACTACACCGTCGACTGAATAATTGCCGCTTACGAACGGCGGGAGCACCCTGGTCGGCGCTCCGCCGGCGGGATACGACCATATCGCCAACTGGCCGCCGTTGTGCCATTGTGCAATGAACTGTCCATCCTTAAGCCAGGTCTGAGTGCCACCGCTCTGAAAGGAGAATCCACCAACCCATCCGTGGACGCGCGTCGCGCCGACGATCTTCACTCTGTGCGAAATCTTCACGCGGTAAATCGAATGGGTGCCGGGATTGGACAGCGTTACGTAGGTGCCATCCCAATTGATGCTATCGTATAAATCGATTTTAGGGCCAAGATCGTAGTTGGCAAACGACGTGCCGCCTTTCGGAAGTTCCGACAGAACCGAGAGAGACCCATCGACAAAAAGATTTCCGTGAATGTCGTATCCGCAGAGGCCGGGGACCGGGAAAGGAATGCCATAAACTGTTTGCCCTGGTCCCCGCGCGCCGGGATAGATCACTACGTATTGGCCGCCACTGCCGACGTAGGGAACCGCGAGATTTCCGGTCGTTGGGTCGAGGCTGCAGCTGGTGGCCACGTCAGAAGATTGTAGCGTTCTAACGAGCTTGCCACGGTGTGAATATTCGGTGACACCGTAGCCTTGCACAACGAAGACGTTCCCCCGTTTGTCGGAACACAGGCTAACGGCGTATTGGACTCCCAGACGTCCCACGACCTTGCCGCTCGGATACGATAGGACGTACACGTCGCCACCCGTCGCCACATAAAGAAGGTCGCCGGCCCACGCGTCTTTCGCCGCTGCGGGAATCGAAGCGGCATTAACTCCGATTAGCGGCGTAGACCCGCCGCACCCGGCCAAAATGATTAGCGCGACAGCCAAGCTCGTGCCCTGAATACAACGACGGTTTATGATCTTCGTGCTCCTTCGTTCCGGGAACGCCACCGTTAGCGTTTCGGTTCGACGCTGCGCCGTTCGTTCCATCGCAACGCTCGTTGTTGCGGCGCGGTCGGTGGGGTTAGGGATGAGGCGCGACAGGTTGAATCGGGCTGCCCCCTGCGGGATAGCTGCCGACTTGGACTCGATCGCACGGAGCAGCTGGCAACGCAGCGCCTCAAGCCCCGGTGAGCTTGGGGCCTCAAAGGGCTATACCCAGTAGGACTTTCGGGCGGTTGCTGCATTCTCGGATCGTGATACCCTCAGTTCGTGCGCGCTGCGAAAAAGGGGTTCTCTATGAGAGTGAGGCTACGTTCGGTTATGCTGGCCGCGGGATGCGCGGGTATCGTCGCCGCGGCCGGATGTGGAAACGGTGATCCGCGCGCGCCGCTTCCTTCGGTTTCAGCGCAACACAGTTTTAAGACGACACGCCAGGACGCTGGGCAGTCGTGGATGTCTCCGATCGCTAAGCGGAGTCCCCTTCTCTACGTTTCCGTATGGAATACCGGCGTTGTCTACGTCTATAGTTACCCTAAGGGAAAGCTGCTTGGGAAACTCGTCGGCATACTAGACGCGCCAGCCGGAATGTGCTCTGACGGCGAAGGAAATGTCTGGATCACGAATTTCCATGGCGAAAGCCTCACCGAATATGCGCACGGGGGAACTAAGCCGATTGCAACGTTGAGCGATCCTGGCACCGATCCCAACGGTTGTTCTGTTGACCCAACGACGGGCAACCTCGCAGTAACGGGCTTTCTTAAGAGCATCAACGGGCCCTCACAACCCGGCGCGTTCGAGATATACAAAAAGGCTAAAGGTTCACCGAAAGTCTATTCTGTACCGTTCGCGGTGACCTCATTCTGCAGCTACGACGATAAAGGAAATCTCTTTGTTGACGGCCAGGGGTGGGGGCAAGAGCCTCGGTTCGCGCTTTCCGAACTACGCAAGGGCAAAACTTCAGCCGAGACAATTGCCTTGAACCAGAGCCTGTACGCGCCCGGCGCAGTTCAGCGGTACGGACAGAATTTGTCGGTCGGAGATGCAGCGACAAACATGATTTATCAGTTCGCCATCAAGGCTGGATCTGGCACGCAGGTTGGATCGGTGTATATAAATTTCGATTCGGGTGGGCAGATGGGGCAGTTTTGGATTGATCGTTCAAGACTTATTGTGCCGACGTATATCGGCCCCGAACCGTCGGTCCGATTCTATACCTATCCCGGCGGCGTTGGGCCCCTCAAAACGATCACTGGCCTGGAGGGCCCGTCGGGGGTGACAATAAGTCTCCCGCCCTCAAACTGAACGCGGACCGAGTTTTCCTCCAATCAAGGTCCCAAAACGCTCCGGCCACGCACCTACTCGACGCATGGCGGCTAAAAACCGGAATGCATTTTGGGGCGTCCTTTCGTCTACGTCGCTTTAAATGCCGATCAGGGATAGACCGTTCCATTGTCGGTTGCGCCTCCTGCTGTTGTGCCGTAGAGCGTACCTTTGACGCCCCCGTGACGCCCCCGCTCCGTCGCGCCAAAACGCCGCCGCGACCTTTTCGCTGGCTCGAAACTAGGGCTCGGTTCGCCAGTCGAGCCATTCCGCTATCTCAACAGCATAAGGATGCCACTGCTTCCCGCTTGTATTTACTATCCGATGTTCAAGACGGCTCTCCGCCACGGCCCGAATACGTGCTGCTTGCGAGTTCGAGAGCGCGCGCAGCGCTTCTTGTTCGGACCCGTAGTGATCGAGCAGACCTTGCCAATCCTGATCGCCGTGCTCAGCGCGGTAGAGCGAGCGATGAGCGATTTCCTCTTCAGGAAGAACGAGAAGGATGACCTTAGCATTTAGCGCCTCGCAACGCTGGTTAAGGTCTCGGTAAAACGACCACGGGCTGCCCAGAGCGAGATGTGTAAAATAAAAACGTTCCAAAATGTAGCGCTTGGAACGCCTCTGCGCTTCGATGTTGTCGAGGATAGCCGCCATCCGGGTCGTCGCGCGGGCCGCCGCAGCCTCCGCATTTGCGAAAAACTCGCCGGCGAAGTCGTCGAACGTCGTCTCTTCATCGATCAGTTCGAATGTTGTTACGGCTCGTAGCGCCCCGATGACCGACGTCTTTCCTGTTCCAGTAAGCCCTTCGATAATGCCGACGCCCATCTGCGATTCAGCTTATCGCGTGCCCGCGAGTATTGCCGCAAACCGCGCAGCTCCGCGCCACCGGCCAAAATCCGAGTTCGTCATCTGCATTTCTCCTCGCTGTTTACGCGCTATTGTAAGGCATTGCTACCAGCCAGCAAGGGCGGCGAAGAAGAACGCAATGTACTGATACGCGAAAGCGCCAAGGCCGCACCCAAACACGACGCTGCCCTTTGGGTGGAGTGGTCGGCGTATGTGCATAGACACGCCGAAAGCGATTAACACAAAACCTAGCGGCCAGAGCATAGCGTACGGTAGTTTCAGCACTTTTGGCGGAAGCGTAAGGCCCAAAGCCTGAAACATTATTACAAGAGCGAAAACGGCGGGTACGATGAAACACGCCACAACAATACCCGCAAAGAAGCCCACAACGGCAGCGACTATGTTGCGGTAGAGAAGGCGAACGCGAGCTTGCGTGGCCACTTACGTTAGCAGCAGCCTAACACACAGAGCGCTGCGTAGTGCGAATCATAGCATCTGAGCAGAAGCCTCTTCCAGTTTGAACCCGTTGTATTATTGCCAACTGAGGACGACTAGTCCGTCACCGGTCGCGTTTTTCCAACCTCGCCAGAATCGCATTTTGATGGCGGACGGCTCGACGTACGAGGATCCGCCACCTCCGCCACCACCTGGAAAGCCCACGCTGTAATTGCCGATGCCCGCGCCGCCACCACCGCCGCCATAATAACCGCCACCTCCACCTCCACCGCCGCCGCCTGCACAAGAATAGTTCGACGGATTGCAGGAGGGACGAAACGACCCCTTACCGCCGCTGCCGCCGCGACCAAATGTTCCTGATTTCCCGGACTTAGCTTGGTAGCGACCGCTGCGGCCGCCTGTCCCGCCGGCGCCACCGGACGTTTGCGTGCCGCCTGATCCACCCATCACACTGTAGTAGCTGCCACCGTCCTGGCCGGCGTCGGGACCGCCCTTACCGCCGTAGACGAATCGACCCAGGTAGTAGCCCCTAAGGGTACAGCCTTGGCCACCACCTCCCGCTGCCACCAACATGCGGCTGCGTAATCCGTGGCCTTGCTCTCGTACATCGGAAGCACCACCACCTCCGTAGCAATAATCTCTGCTGCTCGGGTCGCCGCCGGGATTTCCGCCTCCGTTAAAACCGCCGATCGTCGATCCTTGACCGCCAACAAATACGTGGAGCGTTTCGCCAGGCCGCACCGGGATGATGGCCTCAACGCGACCGCCACGCCCAAAATACTCGTAATAGTCGGCGCTATAATAGTTACCTGACAGACCGCCGCCGGCCGCCCCTCGCGCGACGATGTTCAGTGTCTTCACGCCTGCCGGCACTGTGAAGCGCTGGTCTCCCCCGGTAAAGTGAAATGTTTTGTGATATGGACGCGAATCACCGATATCGCTTGTCACGACCGGTGCGCCGATCGACGGCTGCGATCCACCACAGCCGTACAGCATTGCGCTAATCGTTACGCTAACGATCAGATAGCGGCACACAACCACGGCTTTCGTACGAGCCATCAAGGTGAACCCCAACTCAGAACGACGAGCCCGTCGCCGGTGGCATCCTTCCAACCCGTCCACATTTTGAAATGCGTAGCACGTGGTTCGACATACGATGAACCGCCGCCGCCGCCACCGCCGTCACTGGCGTAAGCGATACTGGTAAAGACCGGAGAGCCGGCTCCTCCGCCGCCCCCGCCGTAATAGCCGCCGCCGCCACCACCGCCGCCCGCGCCACCTGGGAAACCACTTGTCGTTCCGGTTCCCCCAGCGCCGCCCGTCCCTAATGTCCCGTCTGCACCATCGTTACCCCAATAGTAAAATCGGCCGCCGATTCCGCCGTTTCCACCGCCCGTTTGCGTACCGCCGCTGCCGCCGGTAGGGCCATGCTGCGAAGGAAAGCCGCCGCCACTGCCTCCAGTGAGTCCGCCGCCTGCGCCGCCGGCGCCTTGCAGAAAGTAGTAGCGCGCGGTGACACCGCCGGCGCCGCCCCCACCGGCCGCGACAACGATGCGATCGCTTAACCGATCGCCCGCCTCGCGAACATCTGAAGCGCCGCCTCCGCCAAAAGCGTCGTGGCCATATTTGCCTGGAGCCCCACCACTGCCCCCGCCGTTAAACCCGCCCGTCGAACCCGAGCCCCCTCCCCCGACGAAGATAAATAACTTCTCGCCAGGCGTGACGGGTATGATCGCGTGAACGCGGCCGCCTTGTGCGCGGCGTAAGGAGTGATGACCGGTCTCATTTGCGCCGCCACCACCGCGAGCTACGACGCTAATCGAGGTCACGCCAGGCGGTACTTTGAACGATTGCTCTGCGCCGGTGTAGCGGAACGTCCGATGCTGCGCGATTCCAAGCGGAGCAATCGCTGCCGGGACGGCGACCTGCTGCGCAGCGCCGCCGCAAGCCGAAAGAAGCGCGGCGATGCACCCGATCGCCAAAGCGAAGCAAACACGATGATGAAGTCTCATTTACAGCTCCTTAGCGATCGTTTCGGCTGAAGAGTTCGACGGGCGGTTATGGTTCCCCGGAAACTTA
>DATAPM010000338.1:0-4769 GCA_036265225.1 Vulcanimicrobiaceae bacterium | reverse complement strand
GTCCATCCCGCGATGCGGCCGCAGGCGAAGAGACAGGTAAACTCGTCACCGGGGATACCGAGATCGGCCAGCACCGGCGCCGTGTAGAAATCGACGTTGGCGTAAATCGTATTGCCGGGTTTCTTCTCCTGAAGCACTTTGCGGCTCGCGTCTTCTACCGCGCGCGCCGTCTCGTACCAGCGCTCGCCCCCGCCGACGTGTACCGAGAGTTCTTGCGCCATTTCTTCGAGATGACGAGCACGGGGATCGCGCACTTTGTACTCGCGGTGTCCCATGCCCATGATGCGCTTTCCGCTGTCGAGGATGTTGCGCACGTACGGCTCGGCGTTCTCGGGGGATTTTACTTGACCGAAGGTCGCGAAGGCGGCCGTGGCAGCGCCGCCGTGCAAATCGCCTTGTAGCGTTGCCAGCGCCGCGGTAACCGAAGCGTAGATGTCGGCCCGCGTCGAAGCCGCGACTCGTGCGGCGAAGGTCGACGCGTTGAACGAGTGATCGGCCAGGAGCACGAAGTAGGTATCGAGCGCGTCCTCCTCGATCGCATGCGGCTGCTTGCCGGTGCGCATATAGATGAAGTTCCCGGCCTGCGAGAGGTCCGGGCGCGGGTCGATGGGGTCGAGTCCGCGGCGGATGCGATCCCACGCGGCAACGATTGTCGGCATTTTAGCGATGAGCTCGATCGCAGTGTGCACGTCGGAGAGATGCTCGCCCTGAGCATTCACCGGCGAGAAGAGGCCGAGACCGCTGACGATCGTGCGCAGAACTTCCATCGGCCATGCCGTCTTGGGAAAGTTCTGCATGGCATTGACCAGCGGCTCGGGCAGCGAACGGCCGGCGCCGATCTCGCGCTTGAGCGTCTCGAGCTGGTGACGGTTCGGCAGCGTGCCGTAGAGCAAAAGGTGGACGATTTCCTCGAACGTCGCATTCGGCGCGAGGTCGTCGATGTCGTAGCCGCGGTAGGTTAGGCGCCCGATCGCTCCTTCGACATTACTGAGTTCCGTGGATCCGACGACGACGCCCTCGAGACCACGATCGACAACGGTAGGCAAGGGTTTCCTCCATAGACGGTGAGTATAAGCCCCCGACCTTTCGACGGCGGTGAAGGTTCGACTCCTCCAGCCGCCACAAAGGCCTTTGCGGACCGCCTGGTTGAAGGCGGCCCGATGAAGCCTCTCGATCTTACCCAACAATCCCCGCGCGGCCCACGTGACCTCCTGCCCGGTCTGGACCTGCTGATGGCCGCCCGAACCGTGGATAAGCTTCGGGCTACGCTGCCGGGTGGAAATCTGGGCGAGTATCAGATTACGGGCTTCAGTTCGCGAATGCTGGAGATAATCGGGATTGGCGAAGCCGCCTTGCGCGCCGCAATCGCCGCCGCGGCTGACGACGAAGCCGTCGCGAAATGGATTCGCGAACACTCCGATCCGGCGATCTACGCCGAGTTCAATCGAAACCTCGAAGCGCTAAAAGTCGCCGATCGTCTGAACGAGGCCGAGTTTATCGCGCGTTACCCGCTGGCCCCGAGCCTACCGCCCGAAACGCCGCGAATCGATCTCCTCGTGGCCGACGACCGCGAGATGTTTCCGAAGGCGTAATAAAGATCTAAGCGACCGCGTCGCGCATGGCGGCCCGTGCGCGCGCGAAACCGACAAGGCGCTCGATCAGGGCTTCGAACCCTATGCCGATCGAGGCGCACGCGTCGGGAACCAGACTGACCGGCGTCAAGCCGGGAAGGGCGTTGATCTCCAGCAAGTACGGCCGGTTGTCCCGCGTTACGATGAAGTCACTGCGCGAGTAATCGCGCAAGCCCAGCAGCCGGTGCGCCGAGAGGCCGAGCATTTGCAGGCGCGCGCTCAAACCTTCGTCGATCGGCGCCGGCACTAGGTGCGTGCTGCCGCCCGGCTCGTACTTGGCCCCGTAACTATAGAAGCCATCGCGATTGGCGACGATCTCGATGATCGGCAACGCTTCTTCGCCGAGTACCGCGCACGTAAACTCACGACCCTGGACGTACTCTTCGGCCAAAACCTGGGCGTACGACTTTGAAGCCTCCAGCATGGCGCCGGTCCACTCTTCGTGTGTGTGAACGATCGCAATCCCGGCCGAGGAACCCTCGAAGCGCGGCTTGACCACCAGCGGAAGATCGAGCGATCCCGGAAGCAGCGGTAGCGTCCCCCCGGTGAGATCGAAGAGATCCCAGACCGGAGTCGGCAGCCCTTCGGCCGCGAGCAGCTTCTTGGTCAGGTGCTTGTCCATCGAGAGCGCGGCCGCTTCCAACCCGCTCCCGGTGTAGGGAATTTCCAAATACTCGAGCAGCGCTTGAACGTGCCCGTCCTCGCCTCCGGGCCCGTGCAGGGCGATGAAGACGACGTCGGGTTTGATCTGACGGAGTGCGTCGAGAAAGCGCTCGTCGTAGTCGAGCGATCGCGCATCGTATCCCAATGACTGTAGGGCGCGCATCACTTCGGAACCCGTTTTGATCGAGATCTCGCGCTCGAGGCTGCTGCCGCCCATCACGACGGCGACGATTCCCCGGCTTCCGGCGTTACGTTGCATCGACAAAGACTCCGACTAAGTGAACTTCGAGTTGCAGCTCGACGCCGCGGCGGTCGGACACCGCGCGACGTACTCGCGCGAGCAGCGTGGCAACGTCCTTTGCCGTCGCGCCGCCCAGGTTGTTAATGAAGTTAGCGTGGAGCGGCGAGACTTCTGCCTGGCCTTCGCGCCATCCCTTGGCCCCGACGCTTTCGATCAACCGCGCGGCTTTGTCGCCGGGCGGATTACGGAAGCACGAGCCGGCGTTGGGAAGCGCAATCGGCTGCGTATTTTTGCGCCTGACCAGCCGCGACTGCATTTCGTCTCGAACGGTGCGCGCGCTCGATCGTGCGAACCCCAGGCTCACTTTGGAGACCACGACGTCGCGGGCGAGCGTCGAGCGGCGGTAAAGATAGCGAACGTCGACCGGATGCGGCTCGGGCCGGCTCGGCGATTGGACCCACACCTGTCGCACGAACTCGCCGATCTCGCGATCGGTACCGGCGTTCATGCGCAGCGAGCCGCCGACGGTTCCGGGAATCCCGGCCAGCGAGCCGATCCCCTCGGCACCGGCGGATGCCGCCTTGGCCGTCACCAGCGCCATCGCGGCCGACCCGCCCGCTTCAACCAAGACCGCGTCGCCTTCGACGCGGACGTGAGCTGCTGCGAAGCCGCCCGTCAAGCGTATGACGATTCCGCGCACGCCGCCGTCGCCGACGAGCACGTTGCTTCCGCCGCCGATAATCCACCAAGCCATTCGGCGGCGAAGGCAGAAACGCAACAGCGTGGCGAGCTTGGCTTCCTGCGAAATGGTGACCAGTGCATCGGCCGGCCCCCCAATCTTCCACGACGTGTAAGGCGCAAGCGGTTCACCGAAACGAACCTGTTCGCCGAAGTCGGCCCGCAGCGACTCGACGTCGCGAGGCTCGAGCAGGCTTTGCAGCGCGGCGGCCGTGGTGACGCTCACGCGCGTGCCGACGTCGCGGCAGCGCTTTCGGAGAGGCGACCGGCTAGCCGCGCGGCAACGTCGGTAATGTCGCCGGCGCCGAGCATCAGCAACATCGCCCCTTGCGGCAACTCGTTCATGAGCTTCCTCTCCAAATCGTCGACTCGGTCGACGTAACGCACGTCCGCGCCGGCCGCTGCCAGCGGCTCCCCGATGGAACGTTCGCTCACGCCGGGAATCGCCGGCTCGGAGGCCGCATAGACCGGCGCCAAATAAATGCGGTCGGCGCCGCCCAACGCGTCGGCAAAGTCGCGGGCCAGAAAGGCCGTGCGCGTAAAGCGATGCGGCTGAAAAGCTACCACCAGCGGCCCGTGATGATAACGTCGCGCAGCGGCGATGGTCGCGCGTACCGCCGTGGGGTGGTGCGCGTAATCGTCGACCACGGTGGCGCGCTCGCCGGAAACGAGCACGTCGAAGCGGCGGCGAACGCCGCGGAAAGCGCGCAATGCGGCGGCGATGCCGGCGAACGAACAACCCAGGCGATGCGCGATTCCGATCGCGCCCAGCGCATTCGCGACGTTCATTGCGCCGGGAACGCGCAGCTCGATTCGTCCAAGGTGCCGGTCGCCCGAATAGACGTCGAAACTCGAACCGATGCCCGCGTACGTAACGTCTACCGCGCGCAGCGAGGCCCGCCCGTCCAAACCGAACGTTTCGACCGCGGCCGCGAGCTCGTGCCCGGTCAGCGATGCGGAAAGCGGATTGTCGATGCCGATGAGGGCGTAACCGTCGTCGGGAAGTTTGCCGAGAAACTCTCCGAACGCGCGCGCTAGCGCGGGAAGCTCGTCGTCGCTCGTAAGGTGATCGTTTTCGAGGTTCGTGACGATCGCCATCACCGGTTCGAGCAGGGCGAACGAACCGTCAGACTCGTCGGCCTCGGTAACGAACCACGGGGCGCTTCCTTCGTGTGCGTTGCTTTGCAGCGTAAGATCGATACCGCCGAGCACCAGGCCCGCGTCAATGCCGCTCGCGCGTAAGGCGGCGTGCACCATTGCCGTCGTCGTCGTCTTTCCGTGCGTTCCGCAGACGGCGATACCGCGACGGCCATCCAAGAGGCGTGCCAGCATCTCGCCGCGCCGCAGCACCGTGATCCCGCCGTGCATGGCCGCAACGTATTCTGGGTTCCGGCGGTCGATGGCGGAGCTGACCACGACCGTCTTCGCGCCGCGGACGTTCTCGGCGCGGTGTCCGACGTACACGTGCACGCCCTCGTCGCGCAGCTGCCGTACGA
>DATAPM010000337.1:0-5361 GCA_036265225.1 Vulcanimicrobiaceae bacterium | reverse complement strand
CAGCCTCTTTCGCCCCGAGATCATTCGCGATCTGCACCTGCACGATTACGGCTTTGAGGCCATCGAGCGGAATCCGGCATCGTTTTCGCCGTTTTTGGATGGGCGTTACCTCATGCTCGGCGCAGGCCTCGCCAAAGACGTCGAAGAGATCGCTAAGTTCAGTCCCCGCGATGCCGAGAACTATCCGAAGTACGAAGCAATGCTCGAGCGGGTCGCGTCGGTCGTCGAGCCGACCCTGACTCAAATACCACCCAACATCATCCATCCGCGGCTGGGCGAGCTGCTCGAAGCGGGCAAGATGGCGCGCGCGCTGCAGCGCCTCGGCCCGGGCATGGGTGAAGCGATCGAGGTGCTGACGGGCGCGGCACGGCCGATCCTTGACCGCTGGTTCGAATCGGAAGAACTCAAAGGTACCATCGCCACCGACGCAATCATCGGCGCGTTCATGGCGCCGTCGATGCCCGGAACGGCCTACGTTCTCTTCCATCACGTCATGGGCGAGACCAACGGGAAGCGCGGCGTATGGAGTTACGTCCGCGGCGGGATGGGCGGGTTGACGCAAGCGCTCGCACGCGCCGCCGAAGCGCTCGGGGTAGAGATTCGCACGAATGCCGAGGTCGCCAAGATCGCGACGCGCCGCGGCCGGGTCACCGGCGTCGTCTTGAGCAATGGAGACGAACTTCACGCTAAGCGCGTGGCCAGCGGCGTCGACTGCCACCTTACGTTCGAGAAGTTACTCAACCCCGAAGAGTTGCCGCCGGCCTTTCGCGACGCCGTTGCGCGCATCTCCTACAGCAGCGCCTCGTGCAAAATCAACGTCGCGTTGGAGCGGCTTCCGAGCTTTACGGCGCTGCCCGGGCACGAGCCAGGACCGCAGCATTTCGGTACCGTTCACCTCTGTCCCGATCAGGACTTTATCGAACGCGGATATGACGATGCCAAATACGGCGCGTTCTCGCGCGAGCCGATCGTCGAATGCACCATACCCTCCTCGCTCGACTCGACCGTCGCGCCCCCGGGGAAGCATTTGATGTCGATGTTCACGCAGTACGCGCCGTACGCACTAAAGGACGGTCCGTGGACCGACGCGCTGCGCAACGAGTATGCCGACCGCTGCTTCGACGTGGTCGAGCGGTACGCGCCCGGCTTCAAGGCATCGGTCATCGACCGGCAGATACTCACGCCGGTCGATCTCGAGGAAAAGTTCGGGCTCACCGGCGGCAGCATTTTCCAGGGCGCGATGCCGCTGCACCAGCTCTTCGCTTTCCGGCCGGTGCCGGGATTCGCCGGCTACTCGATGCCGATCCGCGGCCTCTACCTCTGCGGTGCCGCCGCGCACCCCGGCGGCGGCGTAATGGGCGCATCGGGCTGGAACGCCGCACGCGTAATGCTAAGAGGTCATTAGCGCGACGAACCGGGGCCGCTAACATTGTCATCCTGAGCGCGAGCGCAGCGAGTAGTCGAAGGACGCTACCACCAGTCATCCTGAGCGAGCATCGCCGCAGCGATGCGCAGTCGAAGGATGACACGAAGATAACTCCACGAAACCCTCGCGAATGTTTGCGCAGCTAACCAACCTTCAACCAATGCTGGCGACTGGCGTCGTCCTCAGCACGGCCGCAACCGACGCAGTTTACGTTTTCTTTACCGCAGCCGTAACGGGACGCCGGCGTCTCTCGGCGGCAACCTGGAGCAGCATCTGGTATCTGCTCTCGTCGTTTGCCGTGATCTCCTACACGCGCGACTGGCGCTATGTCGTTTTTGCCGCAATCGGCTCGTGGATCGGCGCCTACGTCTCGATGTCGCTGCTGCACCGGCCGCCGCGAAACACGCCCGCGCCCGTCGCACCTCCGGTGGATTAACCCCGTGAACGCTCGCCGTTTAGCGACTCTGCGTACGGTTACGGCAATCTTCGCTCCAGGCGACGCGCGAATAGACCGCGTGACCGAGCTCGCCGCGCGCGCCATCGATTCGCTCACGCCGCGGCGGCGCGCCGAGCTGCAGCAGTTGCTCGACTTGCTTTGGCTGCCGATGCGCCACCGCGCTTCCGGGCGCGCGGCCCTCTCGGCGCTGCGCGACGCACCCGTCGCAAAGCTGAACGCCGGCTTTGCCGCGCTTAAACGCCTCACGCTCTGGCTGGCTTACGCCGAAAGCGACGTCGCGAGTGGGAATCCCACCTGGTCCCGCATCGGCTATCCGGGCCCTCGCCACGACGATGCCGTCGCCGACCCTCCGCTTGCGCTCGCCCTCGCGCATGACGGCGAGCGCGTTGGGGCCGACGTCGTCGTAATCGGCAGCGGCGCGGGCGGCGGCGTGATCGCGTCGGCTTTCGCGCGCGCCGGCAAGCGCGTCGTCGTCGTCGAAGCGGGCGGCGCGTATAATGCGCGGCACTTCTCGCAACACGAGATGATGATGTCCGAGCTTTATCTCGACGGCGCGCTGACGTCGAGCCACGATCTCGGCGTCGTCGTTCTGGCGGGAGCAACCGTCGGCGGCGGCACGACCGTCAACTGGTGCACGAGCTTGCGTCTGCCCCAGACGATTGCCGCCGAATAGTCTCAGCAGAGCGGCATTGCCGGCTTAGGCGACGAGCTCGCGCCGTTTTACGATGCCGTCGAAGAACGTCTCGGCATCGCGACGATCGGCCGGCACAACGCCAACAATCGCGTCATTCTCGACGGCGCGCGAGCCCTCGGCGTGCACGCGGCCGAGAGTCCACGCAATGCGGTGGCTACGTGCGGTGACGGTTGTGGTTACTGCGGCTTTGGCTGCCGGTATGCCAACAAACGTTCGACCGCGGCGACCTACTTGCACGACGTCGCCGCGGCAGGCGGCTCGATCTACGCTAACGCAACCGCGCTGCGCGTAATTCTTAGCGGCGATCGCGCGACCGGCATTACCGCGCGCCAAAGACCGGTTTCCGAAGAGATTCGCGACTTCGAGATATCGGCCGATCTGGTCGTCGTTTGCGCCGGATCGTTGCGAACGCCGGGCATCCTCGCCCGCAGCGGCGCGAACCATCCGTTGCTTGGCCGCCGCCTCTTCCTGCATCCAGTCGCCGCGAGCATTGCCCAGTTCGACGAGCGCATCGAGCCGTGGAGCGGCCCGATGCAGACCGCCCATTCGGACGCGTTTAATTACCGCAGAGGCAACTATGGCGCAAAGGTAGAGGTCGCAACTACCCATCCGGGGACGGCGGCTCTCGCTCTGCCCTGGGTGAATCGCGCGCAACACGCGTCGCTCATGGAGCGCCTTCCCAACGCCGCCACGCTCTTTGCGCTGGCGCGCGACCGCGATCCGGGATCGATCGACCTCGACGACGAGGCCGCCATTCGTTATCGCGTCTCATCCTTCGACGGCGAAAACTTGCTGGCAGGCCTGGTAGGTCTCTTCGATCTCGGCTTTGCCGCGGGTGCGACACGCATGCTCACGCTGCACGAGCATCCGATCGAAGTCGAGCGCCGGCAATGGACCGCCTCCTACCGCAAGAAGTTTGCCGAGCGCATCGCGCGTATCGGCATCGCACCGAACCGGCAGATTCTCTTTTCAGCGCACCAAATGGGCACGGCAGCCACCGGCTCAGACCCCAAAACATCGGTCGTCGACCCGGCTGGGCGCGTCTGGGATTACACGAATCTGCTCGTTGCCGACGCCTCCGTCTTTCCGCAATCGAGCGGCGTCAACCCGATGTGGACGATCATGGCGATGGCGGCGCGAATAGCTAAACTCAATGGAGGCCTCGTACCATGAACGGCGATGAGTCCGCGATTCCGGCTTCGACCGAGACCGTCTCGCAAGGCACCTCGTATACGTGAAGCGAGCATCGTAGCGACCGACGTGGCAGGACCCAGGGTACCGCATACGCGGTCGGGGACCTAACGGGTCGGAAGACTAACGGTGACGCCGAATGTATCATTGGGCACGTCGACACTTCGAATGGGACTGCCCCCTGACGGATAGCTGTCGATTTGGACGGGTGGCACCGACCCCTGACCGCCCAAGTTGACTACAACGATCTTATTGCCTTGAATCCAAAAGTTACCGAGTTGGTGAAGGTTGCCAAAGTTAGTCGTTCCTTTTGCGACAGCGGTGAACCCGCGCACATCGTACCGAACGACCGCTATGGGATTCCCTATTGCAACGTAACGACCGTCCCATTGAACGGGTTCGGGCTCGTAACCATAGAACGAGGCGGATGGTTCAAACGAGACTAGCCTGAACTTCCGAGCTCCTTTTTGAAGCTTTACCACGCCAAACGTCTTGTTCCCGTTATATCCATAACCGCTCACAAACAGGTTTCCCTTATTGTCGTAACCACAGAATGCGGCGGAATCCAACTTCACTTTGTATATTTTGGGTTTCCCGGCAGCCTTCGTGAATATGAAAACCTTGGCTGGGAAGCCATTTACGGCAAGATCACCCGAAGTCGGGTCGACGGCGCACCCGCCAATGCTCGGTTCGGACTTTCGAACCTTGAGGGTCGCAATCGGGGTCGTTCCACCATGTTCGTACTCGACAATGGTGTTCGCGGTTGTAACCCAGACGTGGCCGTTGTTATCTGGACATATATTTCCGCCTTGAAAAACGGGTCCAACCAATTTTCCGCTCGGGTAAGAGTACGCGTAAACCTGACCAAGAGAAGAGACGTAAAGCAGACTATCGCTCTTTGCCTGCGGCAGCATCCACGATCGACCGCGCGCAGCTTGCGCCGTCCCTGTTGGAACTTGCGGTATCGGATTCGAGACGACGCTCTGCGCCTGCGGCACTGCACAGCCAGAAAACGCAATGACTGCAATGCTAACTGCGCATCGCTTCAGGGTCGACGTCATGCTCATACTGATGCCCTCTCTGAGCCTCAAGCGTAGCACGCGATTGTGACGCCAAGGGAGGGGGGAATGGTCTTTAGTTTCGCAGGACCTTCGGCCCAGGTAACGCGACGCACGTTTCAAAGAAAGCGCCCGACTCAGGGGAGGGGCGAACCTGCTTCCTAGGCGTCCCTGTCACCCAGATCGGTGATTCGTCGGCCTGTCAGCAGGCAGTTCCTACGGGGACAACCCGATGTGGACGATCAAGGCGATGGCCTCGCGAATAGCTAAACTCACGCTTCCCTAACGGTCTGCACGTCGGAGGCTTGGAAACTCGGCGTCGAACTTCCACTCGAAGAATGAACGCTATAGCTGCCGTCGCTGTTCTGTCCTAGATTCCCGGTCAGTTCCGTTGCATTTTGCAGTTCAATGATGACGGTCTTGTGGAGATACGCACTCAATGCTGCAGGTGTCATAGTTACACTCCCATTCTGTTTACGTTTTCAGTGTGCGCTAAGCTACGCAGAGAAAATCGCTTCGTTCCATTAGCGCACGA
>DATAPM010000336.1:0-6455 GCA_036265225.1 Vulcanimicrobiaceae bacterium | reverse complement strand
AGCAGCAAGCCGGCAAAGGCATAGACCGGTCGCCGCGACGGGCTCACGCTTTTACCTCGCCGGCGCGCACCAGCGCCGCGACGACCTCGGCCACGGCGACGTAGTGCGCGTGAGGAATCGGCTCGCCGGCGCGGGCGTCGCGATAGAGGGCACGTGCCAGCGCGACGTTCTCGACGATCGGGACGCCGTTCGCACGGGCGAGAGATCGCACTTCGAGCGCGGCATCGTCGAGCGCGCGAACCAGCACCCGCGGCACGGCCACTGCCGGCGGGCGGTACTCCAGCGCAACGGCGACGTGGTCCGGATTGGTTACCACAAATGCGGCCTCACGCACCCGCCCGAGTCCGCCGCGCACCATTGCGCGATGCAACGCGCGCCTTCTGCCGCGCGCTGCCAAATCGCCTTCCTCTTCTTTGGACTCGCGTTTGCGCTCTTCGAAGCTCATTCGCAACTTCCGCAGCCAACTGCGCCGCGCGGCGGCGTATTCGGCGATCGAAAAAAGCGATCCGACGGCGGCGGCGGTCAAGGCGAGTTCGCCGGCGCACGTCCACGCCGCCGCCGCTTCGGACGACGCGCCGTGAGCGCCAAGCACCGCCGGCAATCGTACGAGCATTACGGGTACCATGGCGGCCGTGGCGCACGCGAAGGCGAGGCTCGCTCGCAGCGAATGCGTCAGTGTTTCAGCCGAAAGAATGCGGCCCAGCCCGGCCACGGGGTTGAGTCGTTCGCCGCGCCAAGAAACCGGAGCGGCGACGAACCCGCTTTGTGCGATCTTCGCGACCACGGCGGCGGCGCCGGCGGCAGCGACGGGGAGCATTGCGATCGCTAGCGGCAACGCGGAAAGCTCCGAGCTCTTAGCATGCAACAGGCCCGACAGCAGCGCCGCGCGAGCCGCGCTTGAAATCGCCGGCACAACTCCCGCGAGCGTGAACCACGCTGCGGCAAAGGCGAGATTTGCGCCGAGCTCTCCGGAACGCGCGACGTTGCCCTCGCGCCGCGCGCGCAAAAGGCGGTGCGGCGTCGCTTCAAACGGTTTCTCGGATCGATCGCTCACCGTTTGTGCGACGATATGTCGACGATGGGTGCCGGCGCTTGCCGCATCGCCGGCGGAACGGCGATCGCGGCGGCAACGAGGGCGGCGGCAAATGCCAAAGGGAAGGCCAAGGTAAAGCTGCCGAAACGCGGCACGACGCGAGTAAGCGCACCCAGTGCAATCTGCACCACGAATGCCATGCCGATCGCCGGGGCGGCTACACGCAGCGCGACCGTTACGAAGGTCGCCGCAAATGCCGGTGCGTACGCGTTCCAATGCGCTTCAAATGGCGAAGCGCTTAGCGGCAATCGCTCGAAGCTCTGCGCGAATCCCAGTAACGCGAGGCGATACGCTCCCGAAAGAAAGAACGCACCGGTAAATGCCAGCGACCAGATGCGGCCGTACCCGCTTGGTGCGACGAGCTGCAGGCTCGGCGCGATTGCTTTGACGCCGACATAGTCGTCGACGATTCGGCCACCGGCGTAGGCGGCGTCGTAAACGAGCGAAGCGGTCATCCCGGCAATGCTGCCGATGAGGAACTCGGCAACGATCCCGAGCGCGACTGCCGCGCCGTCAATCCGCGGTGCTTGTCGAGAAATGCCGGGAACGATCGCACCGGCAAGGATCAACGCAAAGCCGGCGCGCAGCGCTGGGGGCACGCTGGGATGTGAGAAGCCGGGCGCGCGAAAGACGAAGCCGGCGCAACGCGCAAAGACGAGGGTTGAAATTACCATGGGCCTGCGAGCATCGGGATCGCTGCCAGCGCCCGCTCGAAGAGTGCGGCCAGCGCATGCATCGCCGCTCTTCCGAAGAGCGCGACGGTCAGGCCAACCGCGACGATTTTGGGCAGCAACGTCAGGGTCTGCTCCTGGACCTGAGTCGCGGCTTGCACGACGGCGATGACGGTTCCGACCAAGGCGGCCAGAAGCAGCATCGGCAGTGAGATGAGCGCTGTGGTTATTAGTGCGTCACGAACGAGGCCGTCGAGGGCATCCATTCCCTCAACGCTACAAGCGCAAGGTTACGCCGGCCTTACCGCATTGTTGTGACGCTGGCCCGGGCGAAGGCGGGGCGCCATGCGCTCGCAGCCAGAAGCGACGACACGATCGCCCGCGTCGCCGGCGAGCGGTTCAGCGTATAGAAATGCACGCCGGCAACGCCTGCGTGCAGCAGTTCGAGCGCCTGCATCGAAGCGTAGGCCACGCCGAGGTCTTCCACCGCTTTAGCGTCGCCCTTGCGCGACTCCATCTCGACGCGTAGTTTCGGGGGAATGGCGGCACCGCAGAGCGCGACGAATCGCTCGATTTGACGGAAATCGGTGATCGGCATGAGACCGGGGAGGATCGGGACGTCGATGCCGGCGGCGCGCGCGCGCCGCTGGAAATCGAAAAAATACGCGTTGTCGAAAAAGAGCTGCGAGACGAGAAACTCCGCGCCGGCGTCCACCTTGAGCTTGAGATTGCGCAGGTCTTCTTCCGCGCTCGCAGCCTCGGGATGTTTTTCGGGGTAACATGCGGCACCGACGCAGAAGTCGTAGTTTCGGCGCAGCATGGCGATCAAGTCCGAGGCGTGCGCAAAACCTCCGGCATGGACTTCAAAGGTTTGACCCGGCGGAGGATCGCCGCGCAGCGCCAGTACGTTCTCGATGCCGGCTCGAGCCAAATCGTCGAAGAGCTCTCTCAACTCGGCGCGGCTCGCACCGACGCAGGTGACGTGGGCCACGACGGTAAGGCCGATCTCGCGAGCGATTTGCTTGGCCAGCGCCAAGGTCCGCGCGCGCGTAGAACCACCCGCGCCATACGTGATGGAGACGAAGGCCGGCCGCAAAGGGCGCAGCGTCTCGATCGCTTCGAGGAGTGCTCGCGATCCCGAGTCGTCTTTGGGCGGAAAGAACTCGAACGAGAAAAATGGTCGCTGAGTTGCGAGCGCCTCGGCTATTCGCATGTGGACGGCTGGTTTATCGAAAGCTGGAAGCAATGCCTTCGCATAGCAGCGCCCAACCGTCGACGGTAACGAAGAGCAGGAGCTTTACCGGCAACGAAACGACCGGCGGACTGAGCATCATCATGCCGAGACCCATCAACATCGCCGCGACGGCCAAGTCGATGGCGACGAACGGTAGATACAAAGCGAACCCGATGGCAAACCCACTCCGCAGTTCGCCGACGACGAAGGCGGGTACGAGCACGGCGATCGGAACTCGGGCGGCAGACTCCGGACGGCGACGCGCGATTCGCTCGAAGAGAACCACGTCGGCGCTTCGAGTCTGCCGCAGCATGAACGCGCGTAACGGTACGATCGAACGCTGCAGTGCCTGCGACGGAGAGATCGCTCCGCGCGAATACGGCAGAACGGCATCGGAGGAAATGCGCTGCGCGGTGGGCCCCATGACGACGGCCGTTAAAACGAGCGCCAATCCGGTGAGCACGGCGTTTGGCGGCAGCGCCGAGGCGCCGATGGCCGATCGCACCAGCGAGAGCACCACGATGATTCGCACGAAAGAAGTGCACATCACCAAGAAAAGCGGGATTAGGGATAGCGCCGTCAAGCTCAGCAGAACGTCGAGCGGCACGGTCGGCCGGCCGGAGTGTGCCGCCAGGGCGTCGATCGGCAGGTTCGCGCTCCCCGCTTATAACGCGAGCAGCTCGGTGATTCGCAGGCCGAAGTTATCCTCGACTGCGACGATCTCACCGCGAGCGATCGGCCGATCGTTCACCAGCAGATCGACGGGTTGATTGGCGTTGCGGCTCACCTCCACGATCGATCCGGTGCCGAGTTTGAGAATTTCGGAGATCAACATCGTGCAGCTTCCGAGTTCGATCGATACGCGCAGCGGTACGTGCATGAGCAAGCGGCCGGGCTCGTCCTCGCCGGAACGCTTTTCATCGCTCACCGGCTCTCTCCGATCGCCTCGACGAGCAGCGCAAACCGTCCGTTACTGATGCCGGCGCTTCCGCGAGCAAAGTCTCGCCCATGCAGAGCCAGCGTACAACGCTGCATACTGGCCGCGGCGACCGGGAGGAACGATCCGGGACGCAGGCGGACGAATGCCGCGGCTGCAATTTCCCCCACGTCTAGCGCGAGCGGCGCGGTGACGCGCACGTTTTTGAGATGCGCCAGTTCCAACCCGCCGCGCGGCTCTGCGGACGGCTCGCGGGAGAGCGCGATACCGATGCGGGCGGCGACCGGCCCTTCCACGAGAAGTTCGAAGTAAGTTACGAAGCTCGCTATTCCCGTCACGCGTTCGACGGTGAGCGCGTCGCGCGCCCCGCAGACGACGCCCAAATTTACCGCGATCGCTTTGACGACGCGCTCGAGAACCTCGTTCTCGAGCGGAGACAACTCGCGTCGTGCCGCCTGTTCCGACGACGGTTCTCCGAAGATGGCAGCGGCAAGCGCGCAGGCTTGAGGAGCGCGAAGCACGACGGCCGCGTCGGCCACGTTGCCACGTACGCGATAGAGTGCGGCGTCATACACGATGGTGCCCCACGCTCGCGGTGACGGTATTGCCGGTTCGAAGAGCCGCATCGCGATCGGCGCCCCGATCAGCGACGCCAGGGTTTCGCGGACGCCGTTGGCGACGACGCAGGCGGCACTCGTGGGCAGCGATGAACGCTCCTCGAAGAGTGCGGCACGTATACGCTTGCCGCAAGAGATCTCCGCACTCGATGCTCGGGCCGCGCGAAAGGTCAGACATCTCATTTTAAGAGATCCATGGCCGTCTTCCCTAAGCGCCCTTTGGCATTCTCCGCTGCAGCGATCGCCTCGAAACGTATATACGCTTCTTTGAGGCGGGCCAATCCTCGATCGACGTCGATGCGGCTGCGTTCGCGGTGCATCGGCTGCAGTGCGCCGAACTCCCCCTCTCCGGGCAAGCCTCGTTGCGGTTCGACGCCGGCGGGAGGACGGAGATGCTCGCCGTCGCTCTCTAAGCGCGTCGCTCCGGGAAAACCGGCTAAGAGAACTCGTCCGGCGACGATCTGCTGCGACTCACGCGCACCGTTGCGTGGATCGATTGCGTCGCGCCGATAGCTCAGCGTGCCGTCGGGCTCGATGCGGGCAGCCGAGGCTCGGCCGAGCGCCGCATCCACGGCGTCCACGCGCAGCGTGGTTACCTCACCGTTAGGACTGCGGATGCCGCAGACGGGCATCCCGGTGCGATCGGTGAGACCGCCGTCGCGTATCTCGAAATCGCCGGCGCGGGTGTAGCGATACTCTCCGCGATCGTCGCGCACGACGAAATAAGCGCCGTCGGGCGCGGACACGGCAAGCGGATCGAGGGTAAAGTCCGATTTCGGCGATGGCGTTGCCACGTCGTCGTGCTCCGGCAACGCCCCCGGAGTAAAGGCGCGTCGTACATCCGCGGCACGTTCGGCGATGGTATCGAGAGCGGTGGTGAGTGCAGAGTTCAAGAACAACGCACGGCACCTCGGGCCCGCATTTCAATGGCGATGCCTCGCGCGGCGAGAGCTCGACCGGCCTGGGCGAGCGCGCGCGAAACGACGGCCTGCAGTTCGGGGCGGCAGAGCGCGACGAGTGCGCTTCTGTCGCCGCTCGTTTGGAGAATGACGTGCACGCGCGCCGTACCGTTTCCAAGCGAAAACGTCGCTCGCTGGGGAGGGGTAGCGGCGGCAAATGTACGTTCGATGCGCCGCGCCAAAGGAGTGCGCGCGGCGCGACGCTTCACGAGGTCGGCCACCGCCCGCACCTCGCCGCTCGTGCCTGGCGTGCCGCGGAGCGGCACGACGGCCGGCTGCCGGTCGCTTTCCCGCGGCGCATCGGTTGAGATGCTCGCACGGGGACGTAAAGCGGTCACGCAGCGGCCGGCGGCCTGCGGGATTGCCGGAGCGCCATGCGCCAAGCGCAGGGCCGAATACCACGCTTGCGACAGCGCGCGGGAATCGATCGCCGCAAGCGGTGCCGCAAGAACTGAGGTGGAGCTGTTCCGTCATCATGGGTTGGATCTTCGCAGCCCAGGGTGACGGGACGGTCATCGCAACGTTGCCGGCTTGAGAACGGCACTAGCGCCGTCTTTGCTCAGCTGACGATAGCGAGTGAGAACGCGACGCACGTATTGTTGCGTTTCGGAGAAAGGGGGTACGCCGCCGAAACGCTCGACGGCTGCAGGCCCGGCGTTATACGCAGCGACGGCCAGACGCACGTCGCCAAAACGGTCGAGCAGGCCGCGCAGGTAGCGCGTGCCGCCGCGCAAGTTTTCTTGCGCATCGTACGCGTCTACCACGCCCAGGCTCTGCGCCGTCTCCGGCATTAGCTGCATCAATCCGCGAGCGCCCGCCGGTGAGGTCGCTCGTGGATCGAATCCCGACTCGGCTTCGACGATCGAGCGAACGAGCGCAGGATCGATGGAATAGGCGGCTGCATTCGCCCTTACCAGCGCATCGATGTCATCTCGATCCCCACC
>DATAPM010000335.1:0-6302 GCA_036265225.1 Vulcanimicrobiaceae bacterium | reverse complement strand
CCGTCGCCGACGTGGAAACGTTCGACCAAGATAGCGGAGCGATACTCACGAGCTATCCGAAGAAGACGCCGGAGCGAACCTCGTACGGCGCCGACGCCATTCTCCACAGCGACATCGGACTCATCACCCGTTACGTCGAGCCGAAAGGCTCGCTCTATGCCAAGCGTCACTTTAACATCATGAAGCCGGTAACCAAAGGCAAGTTCACCGGCAAGTGGACGCCGCCGGTCAAAGACATCGAAGTCGAACGAGCCGGCCCAAACCAGGTAACCGACACGACGGCGATCTACGCGATCGAGCTCAAGAATCAAGACGTGCCCGATCTCTTTACCTCGAACGTCGGTGCAAACACCTTCGGTAAGGTTTTTCATCTCGACCCGAACACGTTTGGGCTCGGAAATGGGCCGCAGTTTGCCCAAGACACCACGACCAACCAAGAGGTGGTGGCGCTATCGCCGGACGGCGGCGCCGTCGGCGGTTCCGCGCCGCTCAACATCGTGATCGACCTCAAGACCGGCAAGCAGAAGCAGTGGAACGGGTTCAACAACGGCTACTTCCACGCCGGTTACGTCAACGGCATGGCGCTCGACTCGACCACGGGCACCTTCGCCACGACGACCGAGCTCAACGCGCAGGTCGAGTTCTACAACGTCACCACGCAGAACGGAACGTTCGCGCAGTTGCCGTGCACCGGCAGTACGTCGCAAACCAATAGCGGCGCCGGCATCGCCAGCGATCCGGTCAACGGGCTCTTCCTGGTGACCGATCCGTTCTATTGCAACGGCAGCCAAGGCAGCGCCCTGGTGATTTACGACGAACAAGGCAACCTAGTCGAAACGATCACGGGATTTAAGTTTGCCATCGGTGAGCCGGCACCGGTGATCGTCCCGAGCAAACGCATGGGGTGGGCATTCGGGCCGCAGTTCAGTCAACTGCAGCAGTTCTTCTATTAGAGCGCATCGGTAGGGCACGGGGCGGTGTTGTTGTGAGCACCCTCCACCGCACGCTCTAGAAAGGACCCTACTATGGACGCACGCCCGAATATCGTCCTCGTTCACGGCGCATGGGCCGACGGCTCGAGTTGGAGCGCAGTGATCGAGCGCCTTCAGGCCGATGGTTATACCGTTACCGCACCGCAGTTCGGCATGGGAGCCCTGGCCAACGACGTTGCGCGCCTGCGCGAAGTTCTGGCACGGCAGAGCGGCCCGACGATCGTCGCCGGTCACTCGTACGGCGGCCAAATCATGACGGCTCTGGGTACCGACGCGCCAAACGTCGCCGGCCTCGTTTACATCGCCGCGTTTGGTCTCGACCAAGGCGAGTCCATCGGCGCGCTATTGGGAAATGGGCCGTACCCGCCGGCGCTTCAGCATTTGTCCATCGACAAAGAGGGTTATGCGTGGCTGCCGGAAGACGACTTCGTCAACCATTTCGCCGCCGACGTCGATCCCGTCAAAGCGCGCGTCATGTTTGCGGTTCAGCAGCCGTTGGCCGCTTCGACGCTCGGCGAAGTCATGGGCGTGCCCGCCTGGAAGGCGCTACGCTCCTGGTTTTTGGTGGCCGAGGGCGATCAGGCGATACCGCCCGATGCGGAACGTCTCTTTGCCAAGCGCATGGGCGCCACAACGGTCGAAGTAGCGTCGAACCACGTCGCGATGGTTTCGCACCCCGATGAGGCGGTCGCGCTCATCAAACAAGCCGCCGAGGCGCTGACGCCTACGGCGAGCGGCTAAACCCGGGTCGTTTTTCGCGCTGCGGCACGACGCGGATCGTTACCGCGTCGTGCCGCAGACCGTCCGAAGCGGCAATTCGCCACGTTCCGACGCGCAGCGGCCAAAAGGCGTTGCCGCCGGCGTCGAGCGCGAGCGTCGTGCCGGCGACGCTCCAGCGAACGTTTGCCTTTGCGCCGGACGCGTGCAGCGCGATTCGCTGTTCGCGCGCTTGCAGCGCCGTTGCCGTCGGATTCTGGACGAAGACGTCGCCGTCGTGCGGAAAGACGATCTGCAGTTCTTGGGCTGCCGCCGGCGAGCGCGGGGGCGGCGCTTCGACCATCGCCACATCCTCGCGGCGCACCCACTCTTTGACGATCGCGCATTGCGTGCCTCGCGCCGGCGCGTGGCCCGTCGTCGCGCAGATCGGCGCTCGGACGAAGCCTCGCGGCGAATCGAACCGCGCCGGTTCGTCGCCGTTTTCGTAGAGATGCAACATGATCCGGTTCCATAAGGGTCCGGCGCCGGTCACTCCGGAGACGCCGCGCATCGGCGTGCCGTCGAAGTTGCCGACCCAGACGCCGACGGTGAAGTCGCGCGTGAAGCCCACGGTCCAGGTATCGCGGAAGTCCGAAGACGTTCCGGTTTTCACTGCCGCCGGAAACGGCATTTGCAGAACCGATCCGACGCCAAACGATTTGGCGCGGGCATACGGATCGGCGAGTATGTCGGCGATCAACTGCCAGTACGGCGTTTCGCCGACGTCTTGGGGCGGCGCGCCGTCGTTGCCGGCGACGAGGGTCAGCGGCAAGAGCCGTCCTCCGCGTGCCACCGCCGAATAGGCCTGCACCAGTTCCCAGAGGCTCACCTCGCCGCCGCCCAGCGTCAAGCCCAGACCATAGTACGATGCCGGACGGTCGAGATGATTGAAGCCAAGCTCGTGCAGCCGCGCGAGTAACGCATCCACGCCGAGTCTCGAGAGCACTTGCACGGCCGGCGCGTTGAGAGAGTTCGCCAGCGCGTAACGCACGCGCACCGGGCCGCTGAACTTTCCGCTATAATCCTGCGGCTCATAGAGCGTGCCGTTCGGAAGGGCGTAGGCAGCCGCCGTGTCGGCGAGGATCGACGTCGAGCGAATCGTCCCACGCTCCAGTGCGAGCTCGTAGGTGAAGGGCTTGAGCGAAGATCCGGGCTGCCGCAGCGCCTGCACTCCGTCGTTACGTCCCAGCACCGAATCGGAAAAGTAGTCGGGCGAACCGACGTAAGCTAGAACGTTGCCGCTGCGGTTATTCACGACCAGCGCCGCCGCATCGGTAACGTGAAAGTCGTGCAGCGCCCCCACGACGTCTTCGGTTTGGGCCGCAACAAAGCGCTGCAGGTCGCGGTCGAGCGTGGTTCGCACACGGCCTCCGCCCGCGCCGGCGTCGCGATAGAGATAGAAGAGCGCGTGCGGTGCGTCGGCAATGCCAAGCTCGCGCGATCGGACGGCCAGCGTTTCGGCAAAAGCACCGCCGGCCTGCGCTGGCGTGATCTCACCTAAGCTCGCCATGCGTTCCAAAATAAAGCGCTGTCGCCGGCGCAGCGCGTTCCAGCCGGAGTCCGGTGCAAGGTGGTCGGGGTCGTTGGGAATCGCTGCCAGCAGCGCGGCCTGCGCCAGATCGAGATCGGCCGCCGGCTCGCCGAAATACGTGCGCGATGCCGCCTCGACGCCGTAGACGTTGCCGCCCATGGGCGCGCGATTGACATAGGCTTCCAGCACGCTCGTCTTGGTCGAACGGATCGAGATTCGCTCGGCCATCACGATCTGCCTGAGCTTGCCGCCGATGGTACTCGGCATCGGGTCGATCAATCGCGCCAGCTGCATCGAAATCGTCGAACCGCCGCTGCGCGCCTCACCGAAGACGGCGTAGTCGCGAGCGGCACGCAGAAGAGAGCGGAAGTCGACCGCGCCGTGACGCCAGAAACGCGCGTCCTCGGCAGCCACGACGGCCTGCAAAAACTGCGGCGACACCGAGCGCAAGGGCACGCTGACGGCGTGATCGGAGCCCGCACCGAGGACGGTTCCGAGAACGATACCGCTGCGGTCGGTATAGGTTACCGAGCCCCGAGGCGTGGTGAGCTTGGCGGCGTCAATGCCGGAGCAATAGGCGATAACGGCCAGCGCGACGGCACCGGCGCAAACGAGGATCGCAACGAGCGTGAGAGCACGCGCTGCCACACTGGCGCGTTCGTGAGGCTAGGACGTTTGCCTTCGGACGCGAAAGGCACTCGCACGCATGCGTCGCCACATCGTTGGTTTTGTGTCGCTTGCGGCCGTCTGCGTTGTCGTCGCGTGCGGCCGAACTCCCAGCGCCCCCACCCTCGTTCCGGTGGCAGCGCTGCCGGTGCCTTCGCTGCCGCCGTGGATCGCCTCGATATCGCCGACCGACAAAGCCGACACGCTGGCGCAGATTCGCGTCGTCTTCGCCAAACCGGTGACGGCGGTCGAACAGCTGTCAGGACCCGGTCCGCGCGAGGTGCTCGATCATATCAGCATCGTGCCGGCATTGGCCGGACATTTCGCGGTGCTCACGCCGCGCATGATCGGCTTCGTTCCCGACCGCGCACTGCCGATCGGCACCCGCGTCCAAGTAACGATATCGGCCGGCCTGCGCGATTTAGAGGGCGACGTTCTCGCTCACGACGTCGCGTGGACGTTTGCCACCGCGCCCTTGGAACTGCGAGACCTGCCGCAACTGCAACCCACCGACGAAGGAACGCCGGCCCCGGTGGGCTTGCGGCCGACGCTGCAGGTCACGGCCAACGCTGCGGTCGATGCGGAGACTCTGGCGAACAATGCAACGCTGAGCGGCGGCGGCGACAGCGTCGACCTTACCGCGACGCTTCACGCAACACCGACGCCCTACCCTGGGAGCAACGCCGAAGAGCTCTTCGATCCGTCGATCAGTACGTGGGTTTACGATCTCAAGCCGACGCGCGATCTGCGCGGCGGCACCGAGTACACGCTAAAGATCGACAGCGGCGTTCGCCCGTCGTACGGAAATCTGGCGACCGCCAAGACCTATCAGGGCGGCGTGAGCACGTACGGCCCGCTCGGCATCGTGCCGACGCCCAAACCGAGCCCCAACAGCGGCTCGCGTTTTAGCGATGGCGATCCGGCGATAGCGTTTACCAATCCCATCGACCCGAAGTCGATCGTGGGTGCCGTGACGGTTTCGCCCGGACCGGCGAAAATCGCCGTCAGCCTCGGCGGCGACGTTTCCAACGTCGTCTCGATCGATCCATACGCGCTCGATCCGGACAAGACGTACGTCGCGACCGTCGCAGCCGGCGTGAAAGACATCTTCGGACAGACCCTCGGACAGGATCAGAAGGTGACGTTTCACACTTCAGATTTTGCGCCCGGTGCCTGGTCGCCGAGCGGATTGACGATCATTCCCGCCGGCACGCCCATCGCGCTGAACTTTTACGCTACCAATCTTCCGGGAAACCGCTACCAAGCCGCGTACGCGCGCTATCCGGCGGTGAAGATGCTCGACTCGACCGATGCGCTGGGCGCGTTGCCTTCGCCTAAGAGCTGGCCGAGCCGCACGCTCGCGGGCGCGCGCACGAACCAGCAGAGCGTCGTGCGAGTGCCGTTGGCTAAAGAACTCGCCGGCCCGTTCGGGGCGCTGGCCTACGGGTTCCGCACGGCCCTCGATTCGCCCGACAGCTCGCCGGGCCTCACCGGTATCGTCCAGCTCACCAATCTCGGCGTCTTCGCGCAATGGTTCCCTTTACACGGCACGGTGCTGGTCCAACATCTTAACGACGGGGCGCCGGTGCGTTCGGCGGCCGTCGCCGTCTACCGCATCGACGAGTCTAATAAAACGCGCCCGCAGCAATGCGCTTCGGGGACGACCGACGCCGGCGGAAAGGTTGACTTCCGCGGCGTGGAGGTGGAGCGTTGCTCCGCGCTGGCATCGTCGAATCAGGCTCCAAGCCTGGGCTTCGTCGTCACGTCGGGCGCCGACATGGCGTCGCTGACCGTATGGAGCTGGAGCGGCATCAGCCGCTTCGACGTCACCGGCGGATGGACGAGCGGCGCGCCGCTTTCGCGCGGCACGGTTCTCACCGATCGCCAAATGTATCAACCGGGCGAACGCGGCGAGCTAACCGGCATCGCCTACTACGTCAGCGGCGAGCGCGTCGTGGCCGACGCGAAAGCCAAATACACGGTCAAGCTCGTCGACCCGAATAACAATTCGACCAAGCTCGGAACGGTGCAGACCGATGCGTTCGGCGTGTTCTCGATGCCGATTACGTTTTCCAAACAACAAGCCCTGGGCTACTACACGGTTGACGCAAAGGGCGCCAACGGCAACGACATCGGCGGTTCGCTGCGCGTCGCCGAGTTCAAGCCGCCCAACTTCAAGCTGACGTTGAGCTTGAACGCGAAGTCGGCGCAGGCAGGGTCGAGCGTTGCGGCGCAGGTCGCCGCCGCCTATCTTTTCGGCGCGCCGCTTCAGGGCGGCACGGCACATGCTTACGTCACCCGCGACGTCGCCACGGTTGCGCCGAAGGGGTGGGACGATTATTGGTTCGGGCGCCAGT